>JBKEHN010000045.1:0-19958 GCA_046710905.1 Colwellia sp. | reverse complement strand
GAGCGCTTTGTAAATAAAATTGAGACGTTGAAACGCGCATAATTTATTCCTTACCTTACCGCAGCTAAAATAGTGTCAAAAATGGTATTCGCCGTAGAAATAATTTGTGAGGCGGCTTGATAAGCTTGTTGAAACTTTAATAAATTAGCCGCTTCTTCATCAAGGTTTACCCCTGATGTAGATTGATTACGATTATAAGCTTGAGTAAATAAGGCTTGTGCTGTGTCTGCAGTTAATTCTGCATTACTTGCTTTTGAACCAACAACAGAGGTTGATACCGCAAGACTTTTGCTAAAGGTTTCTTTGCCGCCATTGGTTACCCCAACTTCTTGTGTTTTTGCCATAGCAACGGCATGGTTACCATTACCTACCCCAAACGCATTAGCTATACTAAAAGTTTCACGAGCATTGGTACCCGAACCAACTAAATCACCACTAATTGCTATTTGAAAATCAGGGGTCCCCGCAGGAATATCAATAATAGGACTTTCACCCGATATATAAGTATCAGTAACAATCGTTGGCGCTGGTGGTGGTGTCCCAGAATTATAAACTCGGTACTCAAAAGTAGGTACTTGAGGAGCAGGTAAAGGGGGCGTGGCTATTTGATAAACATCAACGGTAACGTCATACCCTTTTGCCGCTTGTGGATTGATAACATTGACAATTTCAACCTTACCATCGCTTACATTATTTGTTGATGGTGAAATACCTATGGCGGTACTTGCGGCAATGGCATTGCCATCGGTTAGCGTAGTTTGCATTAAAGCAGCGCTGTTTTTGGTTGGTATAATAGTGAATTTATCACCATCAGCAGGCGTACCTGTTGCAACAAAGGAGAAGCCATAATCTGGAGAAGATGGCTTATGCGTACCACCACTTGGTAAAATAGGCGGTCCTAAATTTTCGCTACTCCCAGACGTTAAGTTATAAAGGGTAAAATTGCCCCCTTCAAAACGCACTTCAAATTCATCTGTAGTTAGCTTAGATACATCAGTGATAGTAATTTGTGCTTGTGTGTTACCGGTATTACTTGAATGCGCTAATGATCTGCCTTGCTGTAATTGCGTACTGTTAATATCAGTAAAGATATTAGCGCCTTGCAAACCATTTAAATCTAAACCGCTGGCTTGGCTATCATTTAAGGTTGAAGATATTGCCATGGCTAAGCGATCTATTTCAGTTCGGGTTTGTGTTAAATGCTGATCCCTAAATTCGAAACTTGCCGCCAATGAACCACCTAAAGTAGAAGTATTTATCGCCACACTACTATTATTACTTACTAGACTTATTGTTGTTTTTTCGGCATTTGGCTCACCAGTACTTACTTGTAATGTCATTGGCGTTATACCGGCAACTAGCGTAGTACCTTGACCAATCATAACCGTCATCTGATTGTTATCATCTGTTATTGTGGTTACTCGAGTAAACTGACTCAACTCACCAACTAGTTGGTCGCGCTTATCAAGTAGGTCATTAGGCTGCCCTCCTTGAGACGGACTCTGTGAGTGCGTCATACTTTTGTTAAGGTTAGCAAGCTCATATGATATTTCAGAAATTCTATTAGCGACCTGACCTATTTCACCATTAACTGCCTTGGTCATGCTATCAAAGTTGCTTGTTAACTGGTTAAAGTCATTACTCAGAGTATTCGCTTGATTAAGTACAATGCTTCGTAAACCTGAATCATTAGGATTATCTGCAACCCCGTTTAGCGCTTGGTAGAATTTATCTAATGAGCCAACAACTGCATTGCCTGAAGTACTCATAACTTGATCAAGTTGCGTTAATCGCGCATTAAGCGAGTCTGCATTACCTAATTTACTTTGATTAAGGAGCTGCTCTTTATGGGAGAATTGATCGTAAATGCGTGTGATATCTTGAATATAAGTACCACCACCAATGTAATTATTACCATTATTAAGACCTACTGAGGCATTTTGATCCGCACGTTGGCGGTTATAGCCGTCAGTATTAACGTTGGCAATATTATGACCGGTTGTCGCTAGTTGCTGTTGAGCAGCTAATAAGCCACTCACACCTGATTGGTACAAACTAACTGACATAATATTGTCTCCAATAACAAAATATACGAGTAAGCAGCCAACCGCTATTTAGCTGTATGCTTGCTATAAATAAAAGTTGTGAAAGGTTACAGCGAAAAAATTTTATACTCGCTTTGAGGCGTAACCTTCCTTGATGTATTCAGATAATTCACTTTAATAATGAACTAAAATAATTCACTAAAGTAATCAACTGAGCTGGTTTACTTAGCGCTTTAATTAGCGCTTTACTTAGCTCTTTACTTAGCTAGGAGGTTAGTAACAGTTTTCAATGTGCCTAAGATTTTGTCAGCATATTGAGGATCTGTTGCGTAACCTGCTTTCTGTAGACCTTGCAGGAAGTGTTCCACATTGTCTGAGTCTTGCAATGCTTCTTGATAGCGTTCGCTAGTAGATAGGAAGTTTATGTAATCATCGACACTGTCACTCAACGATTCATACGTTCTGAAGGGCTCTGATTTTTTAATCATAGCGCCTTGTTCAAACTCTAAAGTATCTTTAGTTACTTTGTCGCCAGCCCAGCGAGAATCAGCCTTTATATTAAATAAATTATTAGAACTAGCACCATTTTGGTCTTTAATTATTTTTTGTCCCCAACCTGTTTCAAGTGCTGCTTGGGCAATAACTACTTCAAAAGGTACACCTAAATATTTTTGTACTTTTTGGGCGGGCTCAATTAACGCGGTGACAAAATCTTTAGGTTCATTAAAGTGGTGACTTGATAATAGTGCTGAGTTATTGACACTTTGTGATTGGTTATCAGCTTTATTTGTTCTTTTGTCTACTTCTCGACTAACAAATTGACTTGCGGCATTGCTCACTTGATTACTGGTAATATGTTGAGCTTGATAACTGCCGGCAAAAGGGATGTCAATATCTGGCTTAATTGTAGTTTTATCCGCCAGCATTTTTTCTATTAAGGAGTTATGTTGATTGTCTTTGTTGGCTTTACTCACTTTATCATCGGTAGTATTAATACTCTCTGTTACCGTCAAATTCCCATCATTACGCAACACTGAGCTTGGTTTAAAGTTCCCGCTATCACCGCCAAGTTGCCTAACAATTAAATCAGTTAACCCAAGTGAGCCATTAGAAGATAACTCAACCGCCATTTGTTGGTCATGCATGTCACGATAGAATTTAGTTGATTGCGAGTTGAATGGGCTGTCAGACTCAAGTACTTCTTGCGCTTTTCGCATACTAGACAGTAACATTTTCATAAAAATAGCTTCAAACTGTTGAGCCGCTTCTGTTAGCGCTTCTTTTTTTGCCGCGCCATCTGTTGAGCGTGATTGCTGACGAATATCATTTAAACCATTGAGCTCAAGGGCATTACGCGCTTGATCAAAGTTTTGTTTTTGGCTTGAATTGATATCCATAATTTCACTTACCTAAAAATACAATTAATGACTGTTTATTAAAAAGTTAACTTTGTCTTTTGTTGTTCTTTTATTATTATTTTTGTGCCCTGAACAACACTTACTTGTTTCACTATTAACTGCTTAGCTTTAAGTTGTATGACTAAATTTAAAGGAAATAGCACGGAGTTGACGTTAGTCAATGAGTACTTTTGACGCCTAAATTGATTAATACAACGACAAGCTGAGCAGTTAATTTAGATAATGACTAACTCACCACGTATTGCTCCGGCTTGATCTAAGGCCTCTAAAATAGCCATTACATCACCTGGCCCTGCACCCACTTCATTAATGGCTCTAACAAGTGTTTCTAGGGTTATACCTGGTTTGAATACAAACATACGCGCGTCTGAATTACTGACATTGATTGCTGATTGATTAGTAGCTACTGTTTCACCTTCGGCAAAAGCATTTGGCTGCGAGACATCTTGAACTTCGTTAATGGTAACGGTTATACCACCGTGGGTAATAGCGGCGGCAAGTAGTGTTACTTCAGAGCCGATAACAATAGTACCGGTACGTGAATTAACAATAATCTTAGCGGCTGGCGAGGCAGGTTCAAATTCAAGATTTTCAAGTACCGACAAAAAACTGACTCTGTCACTGATATCACGAGGCGCTCTTACTCGAACTGACGTTGCATCAAGTGCCTTGGCTGAGCCTTCAATAAGTTCATTAATGGTATCAGACAAACGTTTAGCGGTAGTAAAATCTGAATGACGTAAATTAAAGGTAATATGATCACCTGTTGAAAACGGTGATTTGACTTCTCGTTCAACAATAGCACCATTAGATATACGACCAACCGTTGGAATATTGACTAATACTTGTGAGCCATCTAAACCTTGTGCGCCTAAGCCACTAACGATTAAAGAGCCTTGGGCTACAGCATAAGCATTACCGTCAATTCCCATTAAAATAGTTTGTACTAAAGTGCCTCCTCGTAAACTTTGTGCACTGCCCATGCTAGAGACGGTAACATCAATAGTTTGCCCAGGCTTAGTAAAAGCGCCTAATTCAGCATGCACAGCTACCGCAGCAACGTTCTTAATTTTAGGTTTTAACTTCTCTGGCATAGTAATACCAAAGTTACTCAACATTGTTTTAAAGCTTTGCTCGGTAAATGGGCTTTGCTCACCCGTACCGGGTAAGCCGACCACTAAGCCATAGCCAATTAATTGATTCGAGCGTACACCCGCAACATCGGCTAAATCTTTAATGCGCTGAGCATTCACTGACCATGAAGTGAGTAAAGAGAAAAAGATAAATGTGTTTATTATAGCTTTCATATTTTAGTACCTTAAAAAAACACTTTAAAAAAGACTTTAACCTAAAGTCTTAAAACAACATCAAAAAAAATATATTTAGCATATCCTGCAACTAAAATGGCCACCAAGTACTATTGAAAAACTTAACCATCCAACCTTGTTCATTGGCATCAGCAAAACTACCCGTACCTGCATATTGAATACGTGCGTTGGCAACTTTGTTAGACAAAATAGTATTATTAGAGTTGATGTCTTTTGAGCGAATAACGCCTGTTAAACGTATATATTCATCACCATTATTTAACGTTAACCATTTTTCGCCACGGATCATTAAATTACCATTGGGTAATACTCTCAAAACGTGTACTGAGATATTACCACTTAAGCTATTACCTTGGCCTGCTTTGGCATCACCTTTAAAGTTTGAACCTTGACTGATACCAAATTGTAATGACTCTCCGTTAATACTAACGGGAACACCACCTAAGCCAGTTACCGCATCTAAACTCGTTGCATTTTCTTTTTTTAACTCTGTTTTAGCATTTTTCTTCGCTTGAGTTTTTTCACTCAAGATAACGGAAATAATATCGCCAACACGGTGCGCCTTAGAATCTGAATAAATATTATTTACATAGTGCGGCTTAAATAATGAACCCGATGGCACAATACGTTCTTCTTCTTCTTCAGGCATTATCGGCGCAAAATCAGGATCATTTGGTAGTGCTTTACTTAACTCTACGGTATTACTACAAGCACTAGTAGCAGCAATGAGTAAGCTGATGGTTAGTAACTTAACGATACGAAGTTTAGTTACGCTTATCTTGAATCGATTAAACCTATTTATACTTGTCATCACCGCCTCCGTTATTCTATAAATTTTACTGAAACTAACCATTTTACTAAAGTTGCTGGTTGATATAACTGAGCATCTCATCAACAGCTGAAATAACTTTTGAATTCATTTCATAAACACGCTGACTTTCAATTAAATTTACCAATTCTTCTGTAGTATTTACATTAGATGTTTCTAACGCGCCCTGAACTAACATACCGTAGCCTTCAAGGCCAGGAACCCCTTCTTGTGGTGCGCCACTGACGGCAGTTTCGGTATACAAGTTTTGCCCTATTGGCTGCAGACCCGTTGGGTTAACAAAGTTCATTAAATTAATTTGACCAACAACCGCAGGGTCTGCTTGCCCCTGAAGTGTCACTGATACTTCACCATCTTGTGAGACTATAACGCTTAAGGCATCTTGTGGAATAGTGACTTGCGGCTGAACCATATAACCGGCGCCGGGAGTAACCATGTTGCCCTCATCATCCATGGTAAATTGACCATTGCGACTGTAAGCAGAACTACCATCAGGCATTTGTATTTCAAAAAAACCTTCACCTTGAATCATTAAGTCAAGCGCGTTATCTGTGGTGATCATGTCACCTTGGGTATGAATTTTTTGTGTCGCGACGACTTTGGTACCCGCGCCTAACATTAAGCCTGACGGTGCTTCAGTGTCTTGCGCAGTTCTACCACCTGGCTGATTAATATTTTGATAAAGCAAATCTTCAAATACCGCGCGACTTTTCTTAAAGCCAATAGTGCTGGCGTTTGCTAGGTTGTTAGAAATTACCGCAATATCTTTATTTTGCGCATCTAAGCCGGTTTTACTTATCCATAATGCTGGGTTCATACATTGCCTCTGATTGTTTAATAACGATTAACTAAACTAAGTTGAGTTAATCTAATCATTGCTGATAGTTTGCTATACTTAGAAAGCACGTAATAGCGAAGCTGCGCTTGTATCAATTTCTTCGGCAGTCTTCATCATTTTTAATTGCATTTCAAACTGACGTTGTAAAGCAATCATTTCTGTCATTTCGCTAATAGGGTTTACATTACTCGATTCAAGTGCACCGCCAAGAACATTGACATTAATGTCGGCAAGTAATTGCCCACCATTTTTGGCGCGAAAAAGACCGTCGTTGCCTTTTTCAACAAGACGAGTGTCTGGGTTTACCATTTTGATACGGCCAACTTCTTCTTGTACACTACTAGGAGCACCCTCTGGCTGTACCATAATGGTACCATCACGAGCAATTTGAATATTATTAACAGGTAGCGGTAAAGTAATAGGACCATATTCACCGATAACGAGTTCACCATCATTGGTTTCTAACGCACCAGTTTCTGTCAAGCGAAAATGACCGCCACGGGTATAAGCTTCTTCGCCATCTTCGGCTTGAACAGCAAAGAATCCCTCACCTTCAATCGCCATATCTAATGAACGACCGGTAGTAAGAATAGCTCCAGAGTCAAAATTTTGGCTAGCACGTTCTGTCATTGAAAAAACACGTGATGGTTGCCCTTCACCAAATGCTTGCATACTTCGCGCTTGTGCCAAATCAGCTTTAAAGCCTGTTGTTTTAGCATTCGCCAAGTTGTTGGCATTGATTGATAAGGCTTGCATGTTTTGTTTAGCACCACTCATGGCGATATAAAGCAACTTATCCATAATGAATTTCCAAAAATAAAAGGTTATACCAGATAAATGCAAATAAAGTGCCAGCTATGATAAAACTATTATTCTAGTAGATATATGAAGTAGGTTTATCAGCTATATCCTACGACTTGAAGATACTTGTTTTAGAAAATCTGAGCGAGGCATAAGCAAGGAATATTTGTTGTTAATGGTTGTTCAGGTAAAACTGGTATACATAGAACAATAAAAAAGCGGCTAGCTTAGTACAAAATACTTAACTAGCCGCTTTCAATGTGTAACTAACACTGTTGTTAATTCTTAACAAATAGTGACTTATGCAATTAATTACCTAGCTATCTAATTTGTAAAATAGTTTGGTTCAATTGGTTATCAACTTCTAATGCTCTTGAGTTAGCTTGAAAGTTACGTTGTGCAGAAATCAAATCGATGAGCTCTGTTGTTAAGTTAACATTCGATTGCTCTAACGCTGAAGAATTAATGGTACCAAAGGTACCTGACCCACCCTCTCCAGCAAGTGCCTCACCCGAAACAATACTTTCTTTCCAGTTAGTACCACCTATTTGAGTTAGTCCCTGGTCATTTGCAAAGTTTACCAAAGCAATACGCGCTAATGGCTCTGACGTACCATTACTGTAAGTCGCTTTAACTAAGCCATCGTTACCAATATCAATACCTGTTAAACGACCTACCGCTAAACCATTTTGTTTTAAGGCGGTTACCTCAAAATTAGAAGCAAATTGTGTTGGTTCATTTGAGTTTGGTCCACTGATATCTAAATTAAAATCAATAATGAGTTGCTGTTCAGGGTCGGATCCATTACTTAAAATAGTACTACCAATTTGCTCTGTTTGAATAGTACCTGGTCTTTGAGCAACAAAGTCACCACTAGGATTAAAAGCCAACACAGCACCTCTTACACCAGCACCAGTAGGCTGGTTATAAGTTGGCACTGAAGGGACTGCAAGAGGATCAGCCGGTGGGTTTTGGGTTGAAGTAGTATCATCGACAATATCAACCATTTGATCATCTACTGCGGTAAATACATTCCACTCATTTGAGTTTGATTTAACAAAGTAATAAGTCATGATATGATCATCACCTAAAGAGTCAAAGATAGTCACTGAAGTTGAGTTATTAAAGGTTAACGGGTCCGAAGGGTCAAAGACGGTATTTGCTGGTGGTACATCACCCGCAGGTAAGTTCATGCGAATATCTACCTCACTCGATGGTGTTGGAGCTCCCGATGCTGTAGGGATGCGAACAGGTGTTGCTGTACTTAAACTGACTGAAGAAGATGTACCATCAGGGTTAACGGGAAAACCTAATAAATGCCCTCCTCCTGAGTTAACCACAAAGTTATCGGCATTTAACTTGAACTGACCTGCGCGGGTATAAGAAGTTTCCAATGACCCAAGTTCAGGTACCGTAGCAAAAAAACCGTTACCGGTTATCGCTAAGTCTAGTGAATTATTAGTAAATTGAATACTACCTTGTGAGAATTGCTGAGCAACATCAGAGGTTAAAACGCCATCTCCTACTTTTGTTTTTCCTGCTGATAACAAAGATGCGGCGTAAACGTCAACAAACTCAGCCCGCGACTCTTTAAAGCCCACGGTATTAACGTTAGCAATATTATTTGATGTTACATCTAGATCTTTTTGTGCAGCGTTTAATCCGCTTAGCGCTATATTAAATGACATATTTAAATCCTCTTAAAAATTTTTCTACTTTGCTTAACACCTGTACCACTATAATTATTCGGTCAGGTAAAGCCTATGATTAACGTTTATTTACTTATACTCTAAAATCAACCTTCCGATACTTCAACTACCTCTGCTAGCGCCATAGAACTGCCACCATTAAGGTTGAGTACTATTTGTCCACCGGTACCTGCTAACGTAACACTGTCAACTTTACGATAAGTCATCGCTTCTAATTCTGAAGCTTTACCTTCGACTAAACCTACAATACGGAAGCGATAAGCACCTGCAGCTGCAGGTTCACCTTTTGATGTTTGACCATCCCAAGTAAAAGTAGAGCCGCCTGCTGGAACTTGACCAACAGGCACTGTTTGAATGACTTCCCCAGCTATATTTTCAACATAAATATTAACGTTACTTGCTGGTTTGTCTGAAACTAATTTCCCCTTCACAGCTTCACCTTCAGCCATTCCAAAAACATTATCTTCAACTAAAACACTTCGGCCAACAAGTGAGGAGGCTTGCAACGCTTGACTAGAGGTCATTGAACTGGCAAAACTACCAAAAGATTCATTAAGCTTACTTACACCATCAGTGGTAGAAAAAGCGGTCATTTGCGAGATCATTTCATTGTTATCAACAGGTTTTGTTGGATCTTGGTTAGCTAACTCTTTTGTCAATAACGCAAAGAAGTCAGCTTGGGTAAGCATGCCCTTATCTTGCTCAGCAACTTTATATTCTTCTTTTTGCCAACGAATACCCTCTAGCGGGTTGGTACCTTTAACTGTTTCCATTATCCACTCCTGTGTTATGCACTAAAGTCAATGACTTCTCAACGTTGTTCACTATCTTTGCCCTAACTGTAAGGTTTTATTTAACATGTTTTTAGCTGACTCAGCTAATTGCACATTAGTCTGATACGAACGCGATGCAGAGATCATATTAGTCATTTCTTCGATGACATTGACATTTGGCTTATAAATATAACCGTCTTTATCTGCCATAGGATGAGCTGGAGAGTACTCAACATTTAAGGGCTTATCACTTTCTACAATACCTAAAACATTGACTCCTACACCACTACCATCTCCCTGCCCTGCGGCAGCTTTTTGCATGGCAGCGGCAAAAACAGGGTGCCTAGCACGGTAAGTTTGATCGGCACTACTACTAACACTATCAGCATTAGCAATATTACTCGCGGTAGTATTCAAGCGGACTGATTGTGCGCTCATACCACTACCGGTAATATTAAATACGTTAAAAAGACTCATAATTATTGACCTCCACTGATAACTTTCTTCATGGCTTTAACTTTTCCATCTAGAAACTGAATGCTAGCTTGATATTGCATTGAATTTTTTAGAAATAAGTTTCGTTCTACTTGTACGTCAACCGTATTACCGTCACCTGTATCAGGTTGATTAGGTACACGAAAATCGACAGAATTATTTAATTCGGTTCGTACATCAAAGTGTTTATCATTGGTGCGCGACATGCCCATTTGCTGCTTAGAATTGGCTTGTGCAAATGCTTGCTTAAAGTCTAGTCCTTTAGCTTTGTAGCCTGGTGTATCAGCATTGGCAATATTACTAGCAATAACTTCTGAACGTTGAGAGCGAATAAGCATACCCTGCGAATGCAGTTGAAAGCCTTTATCAAATCCTATAGCCATAATAGCCTCACAATGATTTACGTTTAGCTAAAAGGTATACAATATTTATGCCAATAAATTAATTAGCCTAGGAGTAAAATGGAGCGGGGGTAAATTGATATGGCTAACAGCAAGTAATAATAGCTGTTAGCTAGCAGTCATCATTGTGTTATTTTTTCTGGTAAACAATACCTGGGTTGCAGCGTAACATAGTAAAATCTTGATTTATTCCTGACAAGGACTCTGATGCACCTAAATATAAATACCCGTCATTATTCAACACGCCATGAATTTGACTAATTATTTGAGCCTTAATTTCTGGGGAGAAGTAAATTAAGACATTACGACAGAATACAATATCGAACCGCCCCATTAAGCTATAACTATTAAGTAAATTAAGTGGTCTAAAACTGACCATTTTCTTTACTTGATCTTTTATCTTTAACATACCGTTATCACCCGCTTCAAAAAAGCGCTGCTTACGCTCAGTAGATAACCCTCTAGCTAGTGCTAAATTATCATAATGACCATATTTACAATGTTCTAGCATAGTCGACGATATATCAGTACCAATGACTTGTACTCCACGAGGGAAAGCACCTGGATTTTTTTGCTGATATTCTAATACTGACATAGCGATAGAATAGGGTTCCTGACCAGAAGAGCTTGCCGCAGACCAAATTTTAACAGGCGTTTTGTGGTTAGCAAAATTTGGCAACAGTTTACTTTGCAGTAATTTAAAAGGATAATCATCACGAAACCATAAGGTTTCATTAGTGGTCATAGCATCGATTACGGCGGCACGCATTTTTCGCTCCACAGGTACAAGGGTACGATTAACTAATTCACTCAAAGAACTGAGTTCAAATTTAGCCATTAATGGCGCTAATCGACTTTTAACTAGATACTGCTTTTTATCACCCAGTACTATGCCACATTGTTGTTCTAAAAATTTTCTAAACTGGTTGTAACTTTTTTCATCAAGTTCTCTTGCTGACACTATAGCTTCCTATTTATTTAAAAACTGTTCTACACCCTCCTTAAATTCGAGGTTGCTATTAACTAACCATAATAACTATTCAAATAGTGAAAGAATTAGTCTTCTATTTTTAACCATTTCTTCACAGCTGTTGCTAGCTCATCAGGATGAAATTTAGGAATAAAGTCTTCTGCTCCAACTTTTTCGATCATAGCATTGTTAAATACGCCACTTAACGATGTGTGTAAAATAATTGGCATTTTTGACATGCGGGGATTACTTTTTACTTCTGCAGTTAAAGTATAACCATCCATTTCTGGCATTTCGATATCTGAAATCATCAAGGCTACTTTTTCAGTAATACTGTTTTCACAAGTCGCTTCAATAGCTAATAGTTGTTCTAGTGCATCTCGACCATTTTTGGCTAAAACCATATTAATACCTAATGGCTCTAATGCTCTTCTTACTTGATTTCTTGCAACGGATGAATCATCTGTAATCATCACCAGCTTGTCACCTAAGCTTTCACCAACAGTGACATCAATAATTTCTTCGCTGACGTCAGTTGAAACAGGATTGATTTCATTTAAAATTTTCTCAACATCTAATATTGATACCATCTGGCCATCTATTTCGGTCACGGCCGTTAAGTAACTAGATTTACCGGCGCCTTCAGGTGGTGGCATGACATCAGACCAACTTAACGTGACGATTCTCTCAACACCAGCAACAAGGAAGCCTTGTACAGTACGGTTATATTCAGCGATTATTATATAACTGTCTGCTGTTTGTTCAATAGCTGCCCCGCCAGTCGATTTACTTAAATCAATAACCGATATTGTTTGTCCACGAATATGTGCTACACCTTTTATAAAAGCATCTTGCTTAGGTAGTATAGTTAACCGCGGACATGGCATGACTTCACGCACTTTAAAAACATTAATGCCAAATCGTTGTATACCATTGAGTTTAAAAAGTAATAATTCTAATCTATTTTCACCAACTAGTTGTGTACGTTGGTTCACTGAATCGAGTATGCCTGGCATATGAGCCTCATATAAGACTGTACCAATTATTATGTTTCATAAAAAACAACATAAAGGCACAATTCTTGAATTGTATTTAAAATATTGAGTTGATAATCACACTGAGCGTCTGATACTTGACGCATGATTTAACCTTATTGATACTGCTGACTTAGGTTAATCATAGACGACTATTTACATTTACTTAAAGATAGATAACAAAAAATATGCGCTATACTAAACTTTTTTTAACTTTTTCATTCTTATTGCTCATTAAGCAATCAGTTGCTACTGCAGCTGAGCTAGATAGAGCTTTTATTGAGCATTTTGCAAAAGCTTATTTAACCGATCAATTTCCTTCAACTGAGGAAGAAAGGGTGCGTATATCTGTATCAAACTTAGATCCTAGAATCACTATTAAACCTTGTGAAATTCCTTTGACTGCAAATATACCTGAAAAGATTAGAGCAATAAACGTAAATATAAAAATTAGTTGTGATGGTTCAATACCATGGAAAATGTATTTATCGGCAAAAGTAGAAATAACTAAAGCGGTTTTAGTTGCAACGACTACAATTAGTAAAGGAGACAAGCTTGATGAAAGTAATATTGAGTTAGCCTACATGGCGATTAATAGGATTCGTGGTGATAAGTTAACTGATAAAAATATTGTTTTTGGGGCTAAAGCAAAAAAACGGATTGGTAGAGGTAGAACGATTAGTAAACAAAGTATTTGTTTAATATGTAAAGGTGATATCGTAACAATTATTGCATCATCAAATAGTTTTAGTATCAAAACCCGAGGAGTCGCCTTAAGTTCAGGTAATATTAATGAGCAAATTAAAGTAAAAAACGCTCGTTCTAATAAAATAATTACCCCACGAGTCAAAACTATAAATCAAGTAGTAATTCATCTATAATAATGTAAATAACACGTTGCTTATAAAATGTTCCTTACCAAGTAATCAGTGGTAAGGTTACTAATAATTTTATTTTTATTTTTATTTTTATTTTTATTTTTATTTTTATTTTTATTTTTATTTTTAGCTAAAGTTACCGAAGTAATTGCCGATAACAAGATACTAGAATTTTTATTAAATAACATTTCATTGCTAAAGGATGAAATTATGGCTATAAATATCAACAACTTGAATGAAAGTAATCAAGTTAAGCAAACCCAAAATCAAGTTAAGCAGCAGTCTGCTCAAACAGCGTCAACTAATACGCAGACAAAGAGCTCAGCACAAGATTCGGTGTCGATTACGCCGCAAGCAAAGCAGCTGAATGAATTACAAAAAAAAGCGGCTGATGCACCGGTTATTAATCAGAAAAAAATTGATGAGTTGAAAAAGGCAATTAGCTCTGGTGATTACCAAGTCAACTCAGAGAAATTAGCTGCCAGTATCGCTAACTTTGAATTTAAGCTTATTTAACGATAGACTGTGAGGTAAATCATTAATGCTTAAATCAAAGGTAAGCTTATGTTATCAAGCTCAAAAAAACAGGGATTAACACCCACCGAATTGGTAGCAAAACAACACCAGCAGTTAATGTTGCTCGCCCAAGTAATTGCTAACGAAAAGCAAATATTACAGCAGCACGATCCCCAAGCGCTACTTATCGTTAGTCAAGAAAAAAACACCTTGCTATTAGCTATTCAGCATCTTGACCAAGAAATTGGTCAAGATAAAGCTTTTGCTCAGGATAAAGCGGCAGGAAAGCTAACTATAGAGCTTGCAGAAATAGCCGATTTATTAATTAATTGCCAACAACAAAATTTGATAAATGGCCAAATTATTCAACAATCTCAACTTGCTGTAGAACGGATGAAAACCAGCCTATTGGAGAACCATAATAAAAACGCCATTACTTATGACAAGAAAGGTAAAAAAAGCGCGGGACTCTCTAGTTTAGGATTGAAAGCCTAACGCCCTATAATATTTAAAATGAAAAAGCCTTAACCATTATGATTAACGCTTTTTTGGTGTTTTTTATAGAAAATAAATAAGGGCTAGTTATGCGCTATAGCTATTAAAAATGTGTTACATCTTTAATTTCTTTTCTATTTTGGTTCGCTTGAAAGATATTATAGACATCTTCAAAGTTTAACTGTAATTCAGTGGTATAAACATCACCTACTGGATAACTTTTTATTACTTTAGCACCGCGAATAATTCCTTGAACTGAAGCCATTAACTGTTGCTCTTCAATTAATAAATCAGCCATGGTTACCTTACCATCAATTTGTTGGCCATATACTTGCTCAGCAAGCTCAGCATAAGCGGCAATTTTTGACGCTTTAATGGCCATTAGCATCCGCTGAGTTTGATGTATTGATTTTTGCATACTGATTGGAGCGAACCCTGTAGCATAAAGCACAGGAAAATCATCAGGTTTTACGGTTTGCCACTGTACATGTTTATCGTAAATAAGGGAGCATGCGCTAGTTAACATAAACGTGCTCAAAATAAGAATAACTCGAGCCAATGATTTATTCATAGGTACTCCTTTGATGGTAATCTCTATAAATAAAAATAGAGTAGTAATTTAGTGTGATAAAACTAGTTTTGTATGGTCACAGCACGTTCATCGTTATACAACATGGCATTATCTCGAATAATCATACCGTCTTTTATCTTAACTTTTTCACTATGGCTCATATCATCACCTAGCACCCAAGAAGGAATAAATGACTGTGCGGTAGCAACAACAACTTTTGATTGAATGCCTATCATACGAGCATTCACTAAAATACCATCTTGCTGTTCAACCATAGTGCCAGAAACTACGTAGTCAATTATCTGACGTTCAGGTAATTCCTGCCAGTCACGGCTAAAGACAAAGTCACCTGTTTTTGTGACACGAATGTGTCCAGTGGTTTTATAATCTATAACGACTAATCCATGGCGTTGTAATTCATGAACAAAACTTTCAGCCAATTGATTACCCAACCAGTTGGTACTCTCAAGGTTCTTTAAATCAACGAAGGAAGCCACTGCAACAGGAGTTTTCGCATTGACAAAGCTGCTACTAGCTAACATTTGATAAGCTAAACCTTTAACCACATCATTAATAGCATGACGCGGTAGTTCAAAACTATCAATCTCACCTTTTTCAATATGGGTTGATTGATAAAAACCATCATTATTAGTTGCCTCACATGAGAGTAAAGCAGGTAAAATCAATGGTATAATCCATTTTTTCATGGTGTTCCCCTTTAAAACTAAGTACTAATAAGTATAACCGATCGCAATACTTTATTAATTTTTATATTCAGAATAATGCACATATTAAGCCAACAGTAATCATCTAGATAAATTAATTGTAATATGAAAGGCATGATATATGCATAATATATTTTAGTTGATAAAAAAAGCGTTACTCCCAACATCAGTAAATCGGGTTAAATAGGAATATGTAAAAATATGCACACTCTCGTTAAACAATTAACTATCCTTAGCTTATTATGCAGTTTTTCTGTTAGTAGTCAGTGGTATGAGACTCAAGGACATGCACGTACTAATGATACAAGTGTTGAAATAGCACGTACTAAAGCTATAGAAAACGCGCTTAAAAAAGCGCTACTTGTATCAGGCGCTAGCGTTTCTAGCGTTCAACAAGTTGTGAATGGCTTACTGACTAAAGATCAAATTAATATAAGAGCAAGTGGCAGTGTCAATTCTATTGAGTTAGTTGATGAAGTACACAGTAATAATCTTATTACGGTAACCATTCGAGCTGATATATTTGCACAAGATAAAAAATGTTTTGCAGTAAATTTTAAAAAATCGCTATTAATTACCCGTAGCCACTTGGCACACAGAGAACAAGCTAATATTGGTGAAATTTACTTAATTGATAAAGCCATAATGCGTGAATTAGGTACTCAACTTAATCAGCAAAGTGTTTTTACTAAAACCAGCACTATTCTTAATAATAAAACTGATTTTTCTCGTCTTAATGATAGTTTACAAAGCTATAAAATCGCTCAATTAACACAGTCATTAAGTGAAAGCACAGATAGCCAATATATAATGTTTAGTGAGATCACCAATATATCATTCGATGAGCAAGCTACTAATAACTGGTTGTTTTGGCAGCAAGGCATTTACCCAAGAAACTTTGCCATTAACTTCTATTTATATAATGGTTTAAATGGTGAACTAGTTTGGCAAGAGAATTATCAAAATACTGCCCCATGGACGTTTACAAAGCGTATTAAAGTTGATGTCTACGGCAATGCTTTTTGGCAAAGTGATTATGGGGTGATGGTTAATAATATTATCGATAAAGTAATTAAGGATATCGATGAAAATATTATGTGTGAGCCAAGCAGAGGTAAAATAATCCAAGTTCAAGGTAATCAAATTACCATTAATTTAGGTAGAGATCATGGTTTAAAAATGGGTGATGAATTTAGTTTATTACACTTAACTCACTTTACTAACAATTCAGGTAAGTCTTACGCTGGCTTTAATGTCAGTCCTTATAAGGTTAAGGTAACAAAGCTTACAAGACAAACAGCAACAGCAACAACACCCGATGGAAGCTTATTTGGTAACATTCAGATTGATGATTTAGCCGTACGATATGAGAATTGATTATCTATAAAACTTACTATCTCACAGCACTTAAATTGTAATGATTAAACATCTAATATTTTATAAAACGGCCTATTAGGTATCACTTAATAGGCCGTTTTTATAACTTAAATACGATTAAATAAACATTATAGCAGCCGATATTGCAGTCACTTGTGCCTTGATACAATTTTCATCATCAACTAACGGACTGTCTGGATAAACCTCGGTAGTCGTAACGTATGGCGCATCAGTTAAGCCCATGCATAAACCTAGCTCTCTGCCAGCATAATTTATAACGCCAAGCTGCTCAATATCAACACCGATGAGTTTATTATTACTATCTGCTGGAGCAATATGAGTCACTTTTGCTACCGCTTGATTAATTGCACATTGAAAGTCGGCTTCAGGCTTAGTTGAATCACCAACTAAATAGAAACCATCAGGAATATTCCAGCTTTTCTGTTCAATAGCATCACGTGCAGCAAGTGCAGGTCGAAATTCACTATTATCGGTATCTGTCGTTTCATGTAAATCAATATGCATAGCAATATCGGCGTCAAGATCATTAATAAAAGTCATTAGTGCCGCCGACTCTTGCGCTGGACTATCTTGATAAAAAGAGCGGTTGGGATCAATCGCCTTGTTATTCCAACGATTAATTGTTTCATACCCCCAAGGACTTACACAAGGTATTACGATGATATTAAATTGCTCACTAAAATCATTAGTACACGTTTCTAGAAAACGAATTGCACCTTGCACGCCACTGGTTTCATAACCGTGAACACCACCAGTAACTAAGACTGTTTTGCTATTGGTTTGCCAATTTTTACTTTGCATGGCATATAAAGGATAACGGCTTTCATCAAGTGATAAACTGCCGTATTGAATCATATCAAATGATGATGTTAATAATTCAAGCTTTGTAAGAACTTCATCTTGATAAGAGCGTTTAATTACTTGTTGGGTACACCATAACGCTTTCTCTGTTGCTGTCCATGCTTGGCCTTGCTTACCGATAGAATAAACTGAATCACTCATGATTTAACCTTATTGTTCAAATAACTAATAAATAACTACTAAATAACTAATAAATGACTATTAGTTAATATTTTTTTCGTTTAAACGCTTATTTAGAGTATAAAAATACCCGAATAATCGGGCATTTATATTATGTTCATACGGTATTTACAGAGCGAAAACTAATTACTTAGAGTCAGCTCGACCCATAAATTTACGTTCTTCTGTATTTACTTTAATTTTATCACCTGTTGAAATATGCTCAGGTACTTGAATAGTTAATCCGGTAGAAAGCAAGGCAGGTTTCGTACGTGCACTTGCTGAAGCACCTTTAATCGAAGGGTCTGTTTCTGTGATAATTAATTCAACACTGGCAGGAAGGGCTATACCCACCGGTGCATCGTCAACTATGATGACGGATATGCCTTGGGTATCTTCATCGATAAAAAGAATTTCATCGGCAATAGCTTCTTTATCTATGTTATACGGCGTGTAATCTTCATTATCCATAAAGACATATTGATCGCCATCAATATAAGAAAACATTGATGGCCGACGGCTTAAGTCGGCAAAATTCAACATATCTTCAGCTTTGAAGGTTTCATCTACTTTAGCACCGGTAACTACATCGTATAAGCGCATTCTATATAAACTTCCCCCTGCTCTACCTTGTGGTACTGAACGAGTAATATCTCTTACAATTAATACTTTACCGTTGTGTTCTATTGCAGCATTTTTCTTTATATCGCTTGCCTTGGGCATAAGATGACTTCCTCTGAATTTATTAGTAACAATGTGTTTTAAACGCAATACAAGGAAAATAACATGAACCCAAAGATATGCAAATAATTTATCGAGTGAAAAGTACTTTTTTCTTCAAAGCTTAAGTTAAAACCCAAGTTAAAACCCAAGTTAAAAGAAATTAAAATGATAACTTTCATCATCGAGATCATTAAAAAGTAAAAAAGACAAATATATAAGCTATATTTGTCTTTTCAATTGATTAAGCTTTTGTGCTGTTTACTTGCTCATTTAAAAGTCAGTAAACATTAAAATAACTACTCGTAAGAACGCTCAAGCCAAGCGATTTGTAACTTTAAGTCTTCAATTTCATGGTTTGCATCGGCTAATTGTTCTAACGCTGATTTATTATCGTCATTAAAGTTATCTACACTAGCATCATTATGTTTTGACATATTACGTCTTTCCTCATGGGCCATATTTGCCTCCAAAAAATCGTTACCACACCTGTATTATTACACAATAACTTTCACATGTAAGCTTTTGCTATAAAATTTTCCTAAAAATTAATAACAAAACTGTAAAGATAAGTGAAATATTTAGCACATGAGTTATATCGAAATGGTTCGTTCATAAGGGTTAACCCTTATGGTAAGTTACTTTAAAACATCAATATCCCTAGAAATTTAATACGCTAAACTATGTTTTATTAATTGGATAAGTAGGAGTTGACTATATTAATAGCGTGCTTTAATAAATGTATGCATTATGTTTGTCTATTACACCTTTACTTTTATGATACTGCCTGTGTAGGTAGAATAATTAAAGATTCAACTGGAAAATGATTAGATTATTATCAACAATAGAAACTATACCAATGGATTTTCATTCGCTTGGCAAAGTAAACCCATGCTTAACTAGCTCTCCCTAAGCTTATAGCAGTGATAACAAATATTTGCACAGTTATAACTCTCTTAATTAAGCTACGCCATATAAACTTGCATTACAAAAA
>JBKEHN010000044.1:0-19971 GCA_046710905.1 Colwellia sp. | reverse complement strand
CGGCAAAGTTTGCCGACGATAAAGAGTTCTCTAACTATTTAACTATGCGTGCCCAAGCATTACGAACAGATCAATATCAGGCCTCAGATTTAGCCTGGATGGACATGAAAAATAATCCAATCGATGTGGTTATTGGACCCATTGAAAACTATGAAGATCAACTTTATGGTTATCGCGCAGCTTTTGAGTCGTATGTTTTAATTAAAGACTTAGCATGGAGTAAAAAGCTGGCTAAATATGCGCAGTTTTTACCTGAATTACAAAAGGGCCTACCAGTACCAAAAAAATATAAAGCTGAAGTTCCTGGCTCTGATGCTGACTTAAATGCCTATGATGTTATTTATTATGCTGGTCACTCTAATGCTGGTAGTAAAACTATTGCCATTAACTTACCCAATGATGAAGAAGTACAGCTTAAAAAAGGTACTCGACGATTACAGTTGAAAAATGCCATGCGTGCCAAGTTTGATGCCATCATGTTACCTATCGCTAATACGCTTATCGTGCCTGAACAGCGGAACAACGTAACTTTTACTGGTTTCTTCGCTAATACCATGTTTCATGAAGTTGCGCATGGCCTGGGCATTAAGAACACCCTTAATGGGCAAGGTCCTGTTCGCCAAGCATTAAAAGAGCATGCTTCTGCATTAGAAGAAGGCAAAGCAGACATTCTTGGTTTATATATGATTCGCCAACTACTTGATAAAGGTGCGATCACAGATGGCATATTAGCAGATTATTACACCACATTTATGGCTGGAATTTTCCGTTCAATTCGTTTTGGTGCAAGTTCAGCGCACGGTAAAGCTAATATGGTTCGTTTTAATTACTTCCAAGAAAATGATGCTTTTACTCGCAATGAGCAAGGTTTATATAGTATTAATATTGATAAAATGACTGCTGCTATAGATTCGTTATCACAACTGATCTTAACCTTGCAAGGTAATGGTGATTATCAAGGTGTTGGTAAGTTAATAAAAGAGAGTGGCGTTATTGATGAAACGCTTACCGCCGATTTAGCGCGTTTAGAAGCGGCTAGTATCCCCGTAGACATCGTCTTCAAACAAGGTAAAAAAGTATTAGGTCTTTAATTGCATAACCTAGTAGTGTATTGCTAATACCTTATTAAAAAGGCGCTTATCGAATTACTCGATAAGCGCCTTTTATTTACTTAATAAAAAGTATTTAGCAAAGAAGTGTTAGCTATTAACTAAGGCCAACACCTTTAAACAAATAACCTAGAAGGAAAAGTCATCTGCATCGAGTGCCATCATAGATTCGCCACCATTTTCAACACAGGCAGCATGTCCTTTAGCTCTTGGTAATATACGTTCAAAGTAAAAACGTGCGGTTTTAATTTTAGCTTGATAAAAAGCTTCTTCATCTGTACCTTGAGCAAGTTTTTCTTGTGCAACCTTCGCCATTTTAGCCCAAAAGTAAGCCAGCGTTAGGTAACCTGAGTACATCAAATAGTCTACTGATGCAGCACCAATTTCGTCTGGATTCTTCATTGCCTTTTCGCCAACTTTTTCTGTCATTTTCTGCCAATCACCACCAAAGCCCATAATAGGTTGAATAAACTCTTGCATGGCGTCATCATCAGAATTCTCTAAACAGAATTTGGTTACTTCACTACCAAACGCCTTAAGAATTTTGCCTTTAGACCCTAGTATTTTTCTAGCTAATAAATCTAACGCTTGAATACCAGTAGTACCTTCATAGATACAACTAATTTTAGTATCACGCATTAGTTGTTCCATGCCCCACTCTTTGATAAATCCGTGACCACCAAAGACCTGTATACCATGACTAGTACACTCTAAACCTAATTCAGTAAGAAAAGCTTTAGCAATCGGTGTTAATAAAGCGAGTTTTGTTTCAGCCGCTACTTTTTCTTCTTCACAGGTACTTGCATGACCAATATCAACTAATTGAGCCAAATAGGCAATCAGTGCTCTACCACCTTCAGCGATAGATTTCTGGGTTAACAACATACGACGTACATCTGGGTGAACGATGATAGCATCTGCAGGACCGTCAGGGTTCTTCACACCTGATAATGAGCGCATCTGTAATCGATCTTTGGCGTAAGCTAATGCCCCTTGAAATGATGCCTCTGCCGCAGCAACGCCTTCAATAGCTACACCTAAACGAGCAGCGTTCATAAAGGTAAACATACAGTTTAAGCCACGGTTCACTTCACCTATTAAATAACCTTTCGCACCATCAAAGTTAATGACACAGGTTGCATTAGCGTTAATACCCATCTTGTGTTCAATCGATCCACAAGAAACTGCATTACGATCAGTAATAGCACCATCATCAGTGGTATTAAACTTAGGTACAATAAATAACGAAATACCCTTATTACCTTCAGGTGCACCAGGAACTCTTGCAATTACAATATGAATAATATTGTCTGATAAATCATGCTCACCGGCAGAGATAAATATTTTAGTACCCGTTAATGAATAACTACCGTCATCTTTTAACTCAGCTTTTGTACGAAGCATTCCTAAATCAGTTCCGCAATGCGGTTCAGTTAAACACATGGTTCCCGTCCAAGTGCCTTCAACTAACTTAGGCATAAACTGATTTTTTTGTTGTGCATTACCATGTGCTTCAATAGTTGCTAATGCACCATGGCTCAAACCTGGATACATAGCAAAACTATGGTTGGCACTTGAGAAAAGCTCATTAATTGCAGTATTTAATGAATGTGGAAGACCTTGGCCACCAAAGTCTTCACTTTGTGCTAATGTCGGCCAGCCACCTTCAACATATTGTTGATAAGCCTCTTTAAAGCCATCAGGTGTGGTCACCACACCATTTGTCCAAGTACAACCTTGTTGATCACCAATTTGATTAATCGGGGCAATAACTTGTTCAGTAAATTTAGCGGCTTCGCTTATAATGGCATCAACCATATCTTCACTAGCATCTTCATAACCTAATTTTTGATAATGTTCATTGCAATTAAGTAACTCTTGCATAACAAACTTAATGTCTCTAACCGGTGCTTTATACTCTGGCATGACTTTCTCCAATGGTTAATTTTTTGGCTTAATAAAAACCAACTGGTCTGAGGTCAGACCTTTTTCAAACAGTTGTTTGATTAAATCATGTTATCAACACTTTTTAAATAGCATAACTAAAAAAAAGGAATATATCTTGACCCTTTTGTATTAATAGAGCACATGAAAGAGCTGATTTATTTTTATATTTAAACTTATAAGCTATTGTTTTATTGTTTTATTGTTTTATTGTTTGGTATATGAATAATCACTATGTAAAATATAAGGATTTAATATAGCTTTAAATAACTTTAGCCAAACTGAATAGTTTTAAGCATAGCCGTTCTGTTGTTTAATTATTTAACGCTGAATAAAATAATTTACAAAACTCTAATTGAAAGCCGTTATTTTAGTAATATTTATAAAAAAAGCTTAGTGACGTTAATCACTAAGCTTTTATATTTACGACGTTTAATTATAAAATTTTTATTTCAAATAATAAGTGTACAATTAAATCTGTAATAAATTTTTAGTCAACTTCAGTGTCTGAATCAACCCGATAACTATTATTTTGTGCTTCTAAATAAGCAAAAACAGTCGTAAACGCTTGTTCTTGAAATTGCTTTAAGCCAGTATCACGAAAATCTATATCTATTTGGCTTCTCGACAGTTCTTTCTTAATAAACGTGCCTGATAACACTTCAACGTCTAATGCATCAATTAATTGAATAGCAGCTTCAATCTTAAAGCCGATAGGCCCACCAGAAAACTTACCTTTTAAAGCACGACCTTTAATTTGTACATGAGTCACTTGGTAATCTTCCATTAGCTTTGCAAAAGCGAATTGAAATTTCTTTACTTCTTCAGCATCGCCAGCATTATCAAGGCTAATTTTTTGTACGCGAGTATGAGGAATATCATACAAGTTATTTTCTTTTGACACGATACAAATAATCGCATCATTACTTTTAATTTCTACGCCACAAGCTCTCATGAAAAAACCTCATTAATCTAATTGTCGATATTATACACGCAAACTACGCAAAGAAGTAAACGGAACTTTATGGAAGTTAACTAAGCTTAAAGGTATCATTTATAATTCGGTTAATTAAGTCACTAAAAATTGAGTAAATTTGATGAAAAAAGTATGTGTAATCACTGGTGGTAGCTCTGGTATTGGCTTAAGTATTGTAAAACTTTTCGTCGACAATAATTACAAAGTATTTAATTTAGATTTATCTCCTTCAACGATAGGTGACTTTCGTCAATGTGATGTCACTAACATGACTCAAGTAACCGAGATAATTAATGATATCGCTAATAAACACAGTATCGATGTTTTAATTTCAAATGCAGGCATTCACTTTTCCGCTACGATTGAAAATACCAGTGAAGCTGATTTAGAGAGAGTATTTAATATTAATGTTAAAGGTGCCTATGCCGCGATTAAGGCGGTATTGCCATCAATGAAATCGAATAAAAATGGCGCTATTCTTTTGATGGCTTCTGATCAAGCATTAATTGCCAAGCATAACTCATTTGCGTATAACTTAAGTAAAAGTGCCCTTGCCTCTATCGCCAAAACTACTGCACTTGATTATGCAGCTTTTAATATTCGTGCTAATGCCGTTTGTCCAGGTACCATTGAAACACCGCTGTACCACCAAGCAATTAATAACTATTGCCAGAAATCAGGTGCTGATATAAATGAAGTACATCAAGATGAAGCTAAGTTACAGCCATTGCAACGTTTAGGTCAGCCTGAAGAAGTAGCTGAGTTGGTGCTCTTTCTAGCTTCCGATAAAGCCAAGTTTATCACTGGTAGTTTACAAGTTATTGATGGCGGTTATACCGCGCAATAATCTTAATTTATACATTAAGTTAAATATTGATTAAACCCTTAATATACTCAAAAATAATACTCTATGACCATTAATATCATTGACCCCCACCTGCATTTATTTAGCCGCTCACGTGGGCATTATTATTGGCTGAAAAGTGAAAACCCACCTTTTTGGCCAGATAAGTATCTACTTCAGCAAGACTTTTCTCTTGAAGACTTAAATAATTCATTAGAAAATGAAGAGATTAAGTTGACCGGTTTTGTTCATATTGAAGCGGGTTTTGATAATGCTCAGCCTTGGCGAGAACTCGAATACCTTAATGACTTGACTATTGAAAGTTTACCTTGTCAAAAAAATAGAACGATCGCCAGCATAGATTTATTAGCACCACCTGAACACTTCCAAAAGTCATTACAACAATCACAGCAATATCAGAGTTTAATCGGCGTACGCCATATCCTTGATGAACAAGCTTATACTATTTTATCGAATCATAACGTACAGGAAAATTTCGTCAGTCTTAATAAAGTGAGTAACTTTATTTTTGAACTGCAATTACCCTTAGCTGATGAAAGTTCGATTAAAGTAATGCCATTATTATTGCAAACTATCGATAAGAATAAGCAACTGCGTTTTATCATCAATCATGCTGGTTTTCCTCCTGTGGATATATCTAATGATGCTTTTCGTTTATGGGAACAAAACATTCAAGAACTGGCAAAACGTGCAAATATATTTATTAAATGCTCTGGATGGGAAATGGTAGAGCGACAATATGATATGTCGTGGTTTAGTGAAGTAACAAACTTTTGCCTCAACACATTTTCAATTAAACGCGTGATGCTAGCCAGTAATTTCCCACTGTGTTTACTCGGTAGAGAGCTCGGTAAAGAGCTCGGTAGAGAGCTAGGTAAAAAGGTAGGTAGAACGCCTAGTAAAGAGCTAGATAGTAAACTAGGTCATAAGAGTTACGCCAGCTATTGGCAGGATATTCTTAAATCTTCAGTCATAAAACAATGTAGTAACAATGAAAAAAACGCATTGTTATATGACAATGCGTTTCGTATTTATCAACTTGATAACTTTGAAAGTTGACCAATTAAATGGTCTACTTGACTCACTATTTTATTATCTACTTAATAGTTACATGTGGTGATTTTTTCACTATCGCATCATTAAGTTCAATACCTATACCCGGTACTTCGGTCACTTGAAAAAAGCCATCTACAGGTTGTGGGTCTTGTAAACATAACTCTCTATTCCAGTCTTTTATCGCATAAGTATGATGCTCATGAATTAAGAAATTTGGAATCGCGGTTTCTAAGTGTAATGATGCTGCTGTTGCAACAGGGCCACCACATACATGTGCTTGTATACGAATATCATAAACATCGGCATAGTCACACACTTTTTTCGATTCAGTAAAGCCACCACATAAACCAACATCAGGTTGTAAAACATCGATACTTTGATCTTCAAAATAAGGTCTTACATCCCAACGATGATACAAGCGTTCACCACCAGCGATAGGGACATTAACGTTATCAGAGACTTTTTTATGTACCGCTGGATTTAAATAGTTAACCGGCTCTTCGTACATCATACAACCAACTTCTTCGACAATTCTGCCCATTTGTATTGCTGACGCTGCGCCCATTAATGAATGAGATTCAAAAATAATGTCAACATCTTCGCCTACGGCATCACGAATAGCGCGTAACCTATTACCAAATAAACGCATTTGCGGTTTAGTAAATAGTTTAGTGCGATCGAAAGAAGAGCTACCATCACCATTATAAACGATGGGATCAACCTTAACGGCATCGTAACCTTGTGCAACTGCTTTTAATGCCGCTTCTGCATACTGTTCAGGCTCAATTAACTTTTTAATCTCAGTGTCCCAATCAAACTGCAGTTGACTAGCATAGGTACGTAATTTGTCATTCACCTTACCACCAAGTAGTTGATATACGGGCACACCTAAAGCTTTACCTTTAATGTCCCATAACGCAGTATCAATAGCGCTCATTGCTGAATACAAAACAGGTCCACCACCTAAGCCCCAAAAGCTCTCACGTAACATACGAGACCATAAAAGCTCAGTATTAAAAGGATTAAAACCAATAAGTACTGCCTCACTGATTTCTTTAATCATAGCTGCAGCGGCGCTATGACCCCAATCATAGGCTAAACCCGCTTCACCAACGCCACTAATACCTTCATCTGTGTGTATACGTACAAAAATAGGGTTCCAACCAATGCGCTTAGGGCAATGGATATCAAAAACTTCAACGTGAGTAATCTTCATATTTTTCTCGACTAAGTTAATTCTTTTAAATTGATTGTAATTATTAAATCTATTTCTATTTAAATAGTACTTTTTCTTAAAGTTGAATTGTTTAATTTAAAGGAAAAAGCACGGAGTTGACGCTAGTCAATATTCCCTTCATCCTTTACTCCACCTTTGAGGACAACCTGCGGTTGTTCAAATTATTTCATGAATAATTTGTGAGTACTTTTGACGCCTAAATAGGACCATTTAGCAAAAAGAAAAGCAGCTATTCTGCAAAATTGGGATACCTGCGGTAAACTCTTCTTAGCATGGCTGGCCATGCTTTTTGACCGCCAGTTTCACCCGTATGTACAATATTAGCTTGCGCCTTAATGCCATCAATTATATTTTGTGGGGCATAAATAGGTTTCATCCCCGTAGCCATTATTTGTAACTGTATTTCACAAGCACGTGTCAAATCATACATATGCATAAAGGCATCACCAATGGTTTTGCCCATGGTTAAAGCACCATGATTGCGTAATAACATAAAATTTTTATCACCTAAATCATATTGTAATCTACATTTTTCATCATCATTCACCGCTAAACCTTCATAATCATGATAACTCATAGACGCTAAGGCAAACATTGAATACTGACTTAAAGGCAATAAGCCTTCTTCGAGACTGGCAACGGCAATAGTTGCATTACTGTGTATATGTAATACGCAGATATCATCATGGCGAACTTGATGTATTGCACTATGAATAGTAAAGCCAGCTGGGTTTATTTCAAATGGACAATCTTTATCGATAATATTACCATTAATATCAATTTTAACTAAATTTGATGCGGTTATTTCTTCAAAAGCTAAACCAAAAGCATTTATCAAAATATGTTCGGTGCCCGGAATACAGACTGAAATATGAGTATGAATAAGATCATCCCAACCATGCATTTGTAATAACCGATAACAAGCCGCTAAATCGACTCGTAATTGCCACTCTTGGGCTGATACTTTATTTTTTAAATCGAGTTTAGGCAGTTGCTGCATTACAAACGCTCTCTATGTATGAAGAAATAGTAACAATAACTAATATAGCTAGATTTTACCTGATGATGAATTGGCAATAAAGCCATTTAAAACATTGCTTTGATAATAGCTGCGATGAGCATTATAAATACCAGTATTGGTATTATTTTACCGTACTTACCTTGTTGTTTATCTGTCATGGGTTTACCAAATTTCTCCCCCAAAGTAACCATCAGAAATACGGCAAAAAAAGTACAAGCCAAAATAATTATTAATGTCATTTTTTTTCTCTTTTAATTAGTTTTTTATACCCTGTTTTAGCAAAATCGATTACCATAGAAAACAGTACCACTTAACCTTATATATAGTAATGCAACAAACCGATAATTTTTACCAAAAACGTCGTTTTATCATAAAATTAGGCAAAGCGTTACATAAGCTAGGCTCTACTGCTTATCGTTTAGAAGATAACCTATTATCTATTGCTAAATTTCTCGATTTACGTGCTTCATTTATCATAACGCCTACCGCGTTAACCTTTATCTTATCTGATGATGAAGATGATCAGCAATACAATCATTTAGTGCGTGTTAGCCCCGGCGATATTGATCTTGGTTCGTTAGCGCGTATTGATGAACTTGTTGATGAACTAATTAATGGCCAACGTACACTTAATGAAGCAATAGATCGTTTAGCTGAAGTAAAAAATAAACCTGCACCTTATGGCGTTATGTTGTCGTTTTTAGCTTATGGGGCTTCAAGCGGCGCCTTTGCCATGTTGATGCATACTAGTTGGCACGATGTTTTTTGGTCTACTATTTTAGGCTGGGTTACCTTTACCTTTGTACTTTGGGCTGAACGATCGCGGCGTATGTCAGATTTACTAGAACCAATGGCAGCAGTCGTTGCATCGCTGTTGGCCTCTGCAATATCGATAATTGATCCTAGCATCAATATTCCTATGGTCATTCTGTCAAGTATTATTGTATTTATACCGGGGTTATCCTTAACCGTTGGCTTATCAGAATTAGCTGCACGGCATTTAATGTCTGGTACAGCGCGTATCATGGACAGTATCATGATGTTATTTAAACTTTACTTTGGCGCTGTACTTGGTATGGCGCTAGGTAACTTAATATGGGGTACTTCAGTATTTATTCCGCCTGAGACTATACCCGTATGGACCTCATGGCTTGCGGTTACAACACTGTCTGCTAGTCTAGTTATTCTCTTTAAAGTAAGATTAAAAGATGCACCTTGGGGTATGATTTCTGGTTATATTGCCTTTGGTGTTAGTATTTGGGCCAGTAATTATTTAGGCGTAGCGTTAGGTGCCTTCGTAGGCGCTTTTGCTTTAGGCTTATACAGTAATTTATTTTCTAGAATAATGAACCTGCCATCTAGTATTGTTAGGATCCTTGGTTTAGTTGTACTTGTACCAGGATCAAAAGTTTATATTGGCTTAAATAGCGCAGTCTCTGGGCAGAATATGTTGAACGTACCAGATTTAGGTTCGCAAACATTTTTAATCTTTATGTCTCTAGTTGCTGGTATTATTTTCTCCAATGCAGTATTACCTCACGGTAAAACCTTATAATAAATATTTGAATCCTCAAGTAAAGCGTCAGTATCACCTAATCAAACACTTGTTGATTGGCTGATAATAAACTGTTAATCCAACAATAGTAAGACCTTGCATAATAGTCCCCCTAAATATTAATTTATGACAATACTTCTTAATAAAAAAACATATAAACAGATGTTGCATTGGCTAGAATTCCTTATAAATACCACGTAGAATCGAATAATCGTGCGTATTTAGCATGTTCAAAGTATAAATTATCGAGCAAAGTAAGAATAAGAAAACTCGTCATACCTTTAATTACTTAAACGCATTTTATGATCTATAGACAAGGAATTTTCATGAAAGTAATTATTAAATTGGTGATTTATCAGGGGTAACTATCGCTTACCAAGCTTATAAAACATCATTAAATGGTGTAGAAGCACCGATTATTGATGGTTTTACTGGCGATCAACGTTTCTTTATCGGTTATGCTCAAATCTGGCGTGCAAAAATTGTAGAAAAATCTGTATGTAACCGTGTTGCTACAGACCCACACTCACCAGCTGAGTTCCGAGCGCTTGGTTCACTTTCAAACATGAATGAGTTTGACCAAGCATTTGATGTTAAGGAAGGCGATGACATGTATATTGCACCAGAAAAACGGGTTAAAATTTGCTAGTTAGTACAATAATAATGAGATAAAAAAAGGAGCTTTGGTTCCTTTTTTCTTATCGATAAAGGTTTCCTAAAAAAACGAAGACTATACTCAAGACAAAAGATATTAATTGGCTTATCTATGCGCTGCTGTTTACCTATTATTCTTGGTTATCTACTATCTATATTCACTGTTTGTTGTTCGCAAGCTAAAATCGCCATCACAGTAGAAACCGACACTTATCATTTTGCTCAAAAAATCATTGCGGATCAAAAAATATTATCTATTGAAGACTTTTCGGGTCCAAACTCGTACAGAGATGTTGTTGAGTTTATCTTGGTACAACAAGCACTCGCATTGGGTGGTTCAAAAATAGACTTCACCTTTACCTTAGGTAATTATGATGCAAGGAACATCAGGCTTATTACTCATTAGCTTCGACTCGTTATGGCTTTCTCAGGTTATAAAATTCAGTGAAAGTGTCTATATATCAGATCCTGTAATCCGAAAAGGAGAGTATTGGGCTGGTTTATATACATCTGTAGATAACAGTAGAGCCTTAGCGACTAAAAAGTTAGTAGATATTAGTAAACTTTCAATTGTCTCTAATAAAAACTGGTACGTTGACTGGAAAACTGTCACTCAATTAGCTCCTAAAGCGTTAATACATGAAGAAGAGTGGATTTCAATGGCAAAACTGGTAAGTTTACAGTGGATTGACGTAATGCTAGTTCCATTTAACCAGAGCCAACCTTTTACTTACCAAAACGATGGATACAATATAATAGCTATAGATGGCATTAAGGTAGCACTGAATGATAGTAGACATTTTGTAGTTTCTAAAAAGCATCCTAAAGGTAAAGAAACATTTATTGCCTTACAAAAAGGTTTAAAAATACTCAGAGAGCGTGGCAGTATCATTAAAGCTTTTCAACAATCTGGTTTTTTTAATGATCAAGTTCAAGAATGGACTGTTATTAACAGTGCCTCATCACAGTAAATGGGGCTAATGATTCTCAATCATCTTATAAAAAACCTCTTCAATAGGCTCGAAAAAACATCTAAATAAAGTAAGTTATTAATTTTAATACCTTATAATCTTATTGATAATTATTATCATTAAGGTTATTATAAGCATCACTGTTTATACGTTTTTTTGAAGTTGAGTCTTGTTTTTATGTTTATTTGTATTTGTCATGGTGTTACCGATACACAAATAGAATCCGCAATAGATAATGGCGCAGAATCGATGAAAAAATTGACTCAAGCGCTTAAAGTTGGTTCACAATGCGGTAAATGTTGCCAATGTACTAAACGTATACTGAACAGAAAATTAATACAAATTGCTGAAGCACAGCCACAAGTTGCTTAACTACTAACTAACAAGTTTAGCCATTAACAGACTAACTATTAACTGCACTTCAGACATTACTTAAAATATTAGAAATCAACTCATCATTGATTGCAAATAGTTTTCTATACCTGCATGGTCAATAATATACTGTTGAGATTCAATCCAGTCTATTTGCTCTTCTACATTTTCCAGTAAGTCTTCCGCTAAATCTCTACTGATATAATCTTGTAGCTTTTCACTCTCCACAATTAATTTTTGTAACGCTTGTCGAGATACATACTCTAAATTCATATTTGATTGCAATATTTCTGTCGTATGCTCACCTATGTGTAAGCGTCCCAAATCTTGTAGATTTGGTAGACCCTCTAAAAATAATATCCGCTCAATAACTTTATCCGCTTGCTTCATTTTCTCAATAGAGACTTTATAGTCTGCTTTATTAAGCTTTTCTAATCCCCAATTTTTATACATACGCGCATGTAAAAAATATTGATTAATCGCTATTAGATCTATAGCCAAGGTACTATTTAACAGTACTATAATTTTTTTGTTACCTTTCATAATCTCCCCCTACCCCGGTAGATGCTGGCCCATATAAGATTGAATATAATTTTGAATACCTATTTTATCAATAAGTCCCAGCTGTTTTTCGAGCCAATAAACATGATCTTCTTCCGTATCGACAAGAAGTTTCTCTAACATCTCTCTACTTTGGAAATCGCCTTCACTTTCACATAAGGTAATTGATACTTTTAATGCTGCGACTACTTCCATTTCCAGTATCAAGTCATTATTAAGCATACTCGGCACATCATTACCGATAATAAGATCTCGTCGATCAACTAAATTTGGTATACCCTCAAGAAATAAAATTCTCTTTATTAGCGCATCAGCATGAGTAATTTCTTCTTGCATCTCATGGTCAAGTTGCTCAAACAGCTTATCTAGCCCCCAATCTTGATACATTCGAGAATGAATAAAGTACTGGTCAATAGCTGCTAACTCGTTGTGCAACAAGTCGTTAAGACTTGCTATAACTTTTGGGCTACCCTTCATATTAACCTCTATATTAGTTGTAAAAAACACTGTAAATCAGTTGCTTTAAAGCGTAGTAGATAGCTGAGGATTTATCGAATTAATGTAGTGAATTATGTTATTAAACATTTATATTTAAAGTCTAAAGTATTCGTTATTTATAAATAATGGGCATATAAAAATTATAATGTACGGTTGATAGCTTAAAATCCTATAATTATATTTTAATAACGTATAACAAATAGCCATCTAAACATCTAGAGTTTGCTAATAGTTATGAATCACTATAGAATCTCACCTCAAAGGTTTTATTGTGTTAACGAAGATGGTTAAAATCCATCACTGTGCCCGCAACTGTGAATGAACAGATATTTATTTTTACTTAAATACTGTTTCAAAGTCAGATAGCTAACCAAAAAAAACTATACTTATTACCGTGCGGGAAAACACGAGTCTAATTATGTCAACACTGCTAAAGATCTCAAGCCTTAGCTGGATAGTTCCCAATAAAACTATTTTGCATAACATTAACTTTAATGTCAGCAAAGGTGAAGTAATTGGTATTATTGGCCCAAATGGCGCGGGTAAAACAAGCCTACTACGCTGCTTAACTAACCAAGCGAATATGCTTGCTAGTAAAAACGTCAGTGGTAGCGTTCAGCTAAAAAATCGCCACATAACTCAGTACAATGCTAAAGAAATTGCTCAACACTTCGCGCTAGTTATGCAGAAAAATGACAGCATTTTTGCCTTATCAGTGCAAGATGTTATGAAAATGGGCTTACTACCGCACAAAACGCTTTTTTCAATAGACAGTGATCACGATAAAGCCCAAATCAGTTTAGCACTTAAAAAAGTTGGTTTAGAGCATGCGCTAGATAATCTATTCAATCAACTATCAGGTGGAGAGCAACAGCGCGTTCTCATTGCTAGAGCGCTGGTGCAAGCCAGTCAAATCTTGATCTTAGATGAGCCAACCAATCATTTAGATGTTTATTACCAGCATCAGGTTTTACAGCTAGTAAATAAACTCAATATTACCGTAATCATGACAGTTCATGACCTTAATTTAGCCAGCTTATATTGTCAGCGTTTATTACTGTTAAACCAAGGTGAGTTAATTTGTGATGGCTCACCTAAAGAAGTATTAGCACCCAAGCAATTAAGCCAAGTATTTGGCTTACCTTGTAAACAGAGTATTGACACCATAACAGGTGCAATACAGGTATCTTTCTACCTTAATGAAATTGATACTCAAGATAACCACTTTTTGGAGTCTTTGGGTGAATAAAGTACCAATAATCTTATTCGTATTAGCAATATTAGTTATTTTATCTGCTCTTACTGCTATTACATTTGGCCCAGCTGATATTGATACATCACAATTATTAGACTGCTTAGTCGGCACTTGTCAAAATCAAATAGCCAATGTTGTTATATGGCAAGTACGTATTCCAAGAGTGCTTGTTGCACTGGTAGCAGGAATGGGCTTAGCTATTGCCGGTGCTATTTTACAAAATACCACACGAAACCCGCTCGCTGATCCTTACCTTTTTGGTATCGTTTCTGGTGCTGGTTTAGGTGCAACAATCGCCAACATTTCCTTAGCCGATAATCTCACTGTAGCCTTACCTTTGGCAGCATTTCTCGGCGCACTATTTTCTGTCATCATTGTAGTATTTATCGCTAAAGTACTTCAGCGTATGGAGCAACTATTACTGGCTGGCGTTGCGGTATCCTTTATGCTTGCATCAATAACTCAGTTTATTTTATATTTTGGCGAACCTTTTGCCACTAACCGCGTTATATTTTGGTTAATGGGTAGTTTAGCGCGCGTTGAAATGAGTAACTTCTATGTAATAGCGAGTGTTCTTATTGTAGCTATAGTTACCGTTATTGCATTACACAGGCAAATAGATGCGTTGTTATTAGGCGATGAAAGTGCTGCTAGCTTGGGCGTTAATGTGGATAAGCTACGGTTACTTATGCTGGGAATTTGCGCAGCACTAACCGCAACAATTGTTGCCTATTGTGGTGGTATTGGCTTTGTTGGCTTGATGATACCTCATATTGTAAGACAACTTATTGGCGTAACAACGCTTAAGTTAATCATAGGCAGTGCATTCGTTGGTGCCATATTCCTTATTTGGGTCGACGTGATTGCTCGCTCATCACTGCCGCACGCCGAAATCCCCGTCGGCATTATAACTTCGGCACTAGGCAGTATATTCTTCTTGTTTATTATGTATCGAACACGTGCAATAACATAATAAATTGATATTTAAAAATTAATGTTTAATAAATCACAATAGCAGAGATAATATTATGACTGATGAAAAAATTACTGACAGCAACATGTCTGATAAGCACAAACAAAGAATGCAAAAGTTAAAAGAGAAAGTGGATTCTCGTATTAATAGTGCTACTGATGAACGCGGCTTGCTTATTGTCATTACAGGTAATGGCAAAGGTAAAAGTACCTCAGGTTTTGGTACTGTAGCTCGTGCTGTCGGCCATGGTCTTAATGCGGCTGTTGCGCAATTTATCAAAGGAACATGGGCTTGTGGCGAACGTCAATTACTTGAAAATGCGGGTGTGAAATTTAGTGTTATGGGTACAGGTTTTACCTGGAATACTCAAGATAAGGAAAAAGATATCGCTGCAGCAAAACAGGTATGGCTTAAGTGTAAAGAGCTACTCAAGGATACTAACCTTGATCTGGTGTTACTTGATGAGATGACTTACATGTTGTCGTATAAATATCTTGATCTAGACGAAGTCATTGAAGCTTTGAACAATCGCCCTAAACATCAACACGTGATAATTACAGGCCGTGCTTGTCATCGCGCTATTATTGAGCTTGCCGATACGGTTAGCGAAATTCAATCAATAAAACATGCTTTTGATAACGGTATTAAAGCGCAAAAAGGTATTGATTGGTAAGTATTCAATACCTGTAAGTAATTATTTAGGCTTATCTATTAAGTCAATGCGCTTTGTTTATGACCAAAAGAAATATCACGATGAAATTAACTTATCTACTTTTAACTTTACTGCTTATTGCGGACTCAGCTTTTGCTCAGTCCGACAATGAGAGTCACAATAAAAGTAATAATAAAAGTGACAAGCCAACGATAATAGCCCTCGCCCCACACATAGTAGAAATGCTTTATGATGTTGGCGCTGGTAATCAAATTATTGGCACTACAGCTTTTGCTGACTATCCTGAGCAGGCAAAGAAAATCCCTAGAATAGGTAATTATGTACGCTTACAGCTAGAGCGTGTTATTGAGCTGCAGCCAGACTTAATAATAGCGTGGAAAAGTGGTAACCCAAGTGATGATTTAGCGAGATTAGAACAACTAGGTTTCAAGATTATTTACTCTCAACCTCACACGTTTTCAGATATCGCCAACGAGGTGCGTAGCTTTGCTAAAATTACTGGTCACACAGCACAAGGTGAACAAGTTGCGAAAAAATTTGAACACGAACTAGCCATAATAAAAAACACCTACAAAAATAAAACTGAAATCACGGGCTTTTACGAGCTTTGGTCACGCCCTTTAACAACAGTAGCTAAAGGCAGTTGGCCTCAGCAATTTTTAAATATATGTAAAGTCAAAAACCCGTTTCAACAGGTGATCACACCCTACCCGCAAATTAGTATCGAGCAAGTACTACCTGCTTCAGTACAACTTATTATTCAGCCACTATCGGTAAATCAAAAAGATCGAGAAGCGTTTAATTGGCAAGATTGGCAAATAATACCAGCCGTTGCCAATAAACAGATAATTCAACCTGATGCCGATGCAATGCATCGTATGTCACTACGTAGCTTAACGGCATTAAAAGAATTATGCCAAGCTATTGATAATGCTAGAAAATACTTACTTACCAATACAACTACTGCTAAATCATAGATGAATACTTTGCTTCAAAATAAAATCACTTCGATAACTGTTATTACTTTAATAGCCTGCGTGGAATTATTGCCTTTGAGCCAAGCACAAGCATATTCTAATGAGAATACTTCTGATGTAGAAGTAATTGCGGTAGTTAATAACCATGAATTTGCTAGCAGTAATTATCAAGTACTTCGTCGTGAAGACTTTATTGACTCATCGCAAAGTTTATCAGATATCTTAGGACAGATTAATGGTATTCAAATTAGACAAATCAGTGGTATTGGTAATCCTGTATCAATTTCAATTCGTGGTTCTAGTGCTAAACAGGTCCAATTTTTTATCGACGGCCAGTTAGTCAACGATAGTCAGTTTGGTAGTTTTGATCTTAATCAGATCCCAACAGAGCAAATAGAAAGTATAGAAATTAGTAAAAATCAGGCTATTGGAACCGGTTCAACGCCTATTGGTGGAGTGATAAGAATCAATACTTATAACCCCAGTGATGATAGTAATAAAGTAAGTATTACTCTGGGCTCTTTTGGTTACCAAGAGCTAAATTTACTTAAAAATACTGTTTTTACACATCATAGCTTAGCTTTTGGTGGTACTTATTTAGCTAGCGATAATGATTATTATTACTTAGTACCACAAAGTTTTAATAACCCTTCAGAATCAATAACTGAGCCATTAAGGAACAATATCTTTGAGAAGTTCTCACTCTTCGTCAATGATAGTGCGCAAATAGATCAGCACCAGCTACGACTAAATCTGACCTACAACAAGCAAGATAAAGGCTTAGCAAATTATCAAAATAACTCGCCAGAAAATAAATCTAATATTTCAATGGACAGCCTTAGATTTGGTTTGCAATACAATTGGTTGAGTAACGTTAAATATATTGACTCTATTGAATTAGAATATTATAACGACACAAAAGATGAGCTTTACCTTGATAATCTAAATGAGTCTCAGAAAAATACCAACGACTATCAAACCACTAAACAACATGTGGGTATAAAACCAAGCTTTACTGTTAGCTCTTTTACTTTCAACCCTTTTGCTAATGCAACCAAGAATATATTTAGCTCCTTTAGTACCCATAATGATAAGCCAAATGAATGTAATGGCATCAGTGCTTGTGATATAGAAGCAAAACAACAACAAATTAATGTAGGCGCTCGCTTTTCTTGGCAAAGTAAATCTTTACCATTGTCTAGTTATCTTTTAGCTAATCAGTTATTTGAGGATAATAGTAGTGTTGCTTTAAACCAAGTTTCACCGTTAAAAGAAAAATCAAAAGAACAATACAACACCGAAGAACTTGGTTTTAACTATGGTGATAAAAAATTAAAGACTTCTATTAATTGGAGCCAAGGCGTTAGAACACCCACCTTATATGAACTCTTTGGTGATAGAGGCGCTTTTAAAGGCAATGATAACTTGTTACCCGAAGAAGCTGAAACTTACGCGTTATCGGTAAAGTATCATGACACTATCTCTTCAATGTCCTTCGATGTCTCTTCCTCTGTTTACCAGCAATCCATAGAGAATTCGATTGTCGCCATCTTTAACTCAAGCGGCACCGGTACTTATACCAATGTTAGCAATGCAGAACTTGTGGGCTTAGAGCTGCAGATGGGCAGTCAAATCACCTCAGCACTGTCTATCTCTTTAAAAGCACACTGGATTGATAGTGACACACAATCTGAATACGTTGCTTTTAATAATAAAAAATTACCTGGTATTTATCACCAGCAATATAGTGCTGCGCTGAGTTATCAGCTAAGTGATACCTTAGCCATCAAAGTAAACACCAATATTGATAAAGAGCTATATTTTAACCGCAGTAATCAGTTTGAAACCAATGATGAACAAAATAAAACGGGTAACCCTGCTAATCGAATGGTTACCGACTTGTCATTACATTGGCGTGTTAAAAATTACAGTATCAACTTAAGCTGCGCCAACCTATTTGATGAATACTATCAAGATCTCGCTAACCGCCCAGCACAAGGGCGAAGCATCCAATTAAAATTTTCTATAGAGGCTATATAAATGTTACCTAAGTTCAAAAAAAATCTACTACCGCTAAGTTTAGCGATCAGCGCCACATTACTCACTGCTTGTAATTCTGATGATAAAAATAATGCTCCTGAATTAACAGGAGATTTAATGCCTGTTGTGGCTGAGAATACTCTGGCTGTTGGCCAATACAACGCAACAGATGTTAACAATGACAACATTACGCTAAGTTTAAATGGTGAAGCTGATGGGCTATTCACGCTTGAACAATCTGGGTTGTTAAGCTTTAAAATAGCGCCAGATTTTGATAATGGTGATACTGGCCCATTTAACGTTACTATAACTGCAACTGATGATGGCAAAGGTGCACTTAGTACTGAACTAGCGATAAGTATCACTGTCGGTGATGTTAAAGACACACCATCCGTTGCGGTAGTTCAAACAATAGCCCCTGATTACTCTAACTCAGAAGTTGCCTACCTTGATGCGAAAAGCCAGCAAGTTGCTTCAGGTTATTATCGAAAAGACGCTTCTGACTATACCCTGAGTAGCTACAAAGGTGATGTCTTTCATATTGGCCGTTTCTTTATTGACGAAGTAACAAAGTATAATGCTAATGATGAAGCTAATCGTGATACCGCTATTTGGTCTTATTCAACGCAAGATGTCCAAGATTCAATTAGTCGTAACCCATACGCGCTAGTCTCTTTAAGTGAAACTAAAGCATATTTATTGCGTTATGGCTCAAGTAAAGTTTGGATTGTTAATCCTCAAGCCAGCACTAGCGAAGACTTTAAAATAGGTGAGTTAGACTTAGTCAGTTATGTAAATGCTGATAACAGTAGTGGTACACCAAGCCCTTCTGCGGCAGTAATTAATGATGGTAAGTTATATATTGCTATGCAAAGACAAGACGACTCCTTTAACGCAGGTACTGCCTATGTAGCGGTATTTGATACAGCATCAGACACTGAAATTGAAACCAATGCTAATGCTGAAGATAATGTTAAAGGCATTCCATTAATCGGTGTTAATCCGCTTGAACATAGCTTAGTTACTAATGAAGACAAAGTGTTTGTTACCACACGAAATGGTTATAGTTCAGTTGACTTATCATTTAGCCGTATTGAAGAAATTAATACCGATGATTACACTGTACGCCAAGTACTTAACGCCAGTAACATTGAAGGCAATACAGCTAGCTTTATCAAAGCCAGTGTTGTGGTATCAGCTGAAAAAGGTTATTTCTATGCAACTAAAGCGGTGT
>JBKEHN010000043.1:0-20028 GCA_046710905.1 Colwellia sp. | reverse complement strand
CCCCATTCTGAGAAATAACAGCAACAGCGCCACTACATTGAAGTACTGCTAAACTTACATTACTGTCTTTATTTTTACGAACAAAGGTCAGCTCATAACCAAATTTCGCCAAGCTACTCGCCGAAAAATTTTGCGCTAATGATAATTTATTCCACCAAACAAACTGCTCTGGCGCTTCTTTTCTACGCTCTAGCATTCGTTTCAGCTGTGCATACATTATTAATCCTCACTTAGCTTATACAGAGTCCCTTCAGCACTATATCTCTTAAAGTGTAGACTATAATTTAAGCGAAGATAAAATAAATAATCACTAAATAATCAAAAAATAATTTTAAATAATTCTAAATCTAACTATATATTATCAGTTATAAGATCTTGCTTCTAACATCAATTGTTTCATATCTCGCACCGCTTTATCTAAGCCATCAATAACAGCACGTGCGATTATAGCATGACCAATATTTAGTTCGATAATCTCTTTAATAGCAGCAATAGGCTTCACGTTGAAATAATTTAAACCATGACCCGCATTCACTTTTAAACCTAAGCTATGCGCATACTTAATACCTATAGTTAAACGCTCAAGTTCAATTTTCTGCTCCTCCTCAGAAGTCAGGTCAGCATAGTGTCCTGTATGAATCTCTATGTAAGGCGCACTACTAGCAAATGCAGCATCAATTTGACCTTTATTAGCATCAATAAATAAACTTACCTTAATACCCGCTGCAGTTAACTGTTTAGTTGCTTGAGTTATTTTATCTAATTGCCCAACAACATCTAATCCACCTTCTGTTGTTAGCTCTGCACGCTTTTCTGGCACTAAACAACAAAAGACTGGTTTTACATCACAAGCTATCGCGATCATCTCTTCTGTGACAGCCATTTCAAAGTTCATACGTGTGTGTAAAGTCTGTTTTAAGACATGAATATCCCGGTCTTGAATATGACGTCTATCTTCGCGTAGATGCACAGTAATACCATCTGCTCCGGCATGTTCTGCAACACTTGCAGCGTAAACAGGATCAGGATAATTTGTACCCCGGGCTTGTCTTAATGTAGCAATATGATCAACATTTACACCTAATAATAATTCAGACATTTTTAATCTCTTTTTAATTTTATTGAATATTTTCTAACATTATAAATAACTCAACTGTATGCTTTATTTGCAAAAAGTTTACGGCTATTTAATGGTTTATTGCCAAGTAACTGATTTATAACCTGTCGCATTAATAACTTAAAAGTATGACTAACTTTTTCTGTCGCTTTATCTTCAGATAAAGCGCTTTGGTATAGCGATCCCCGCTGAGCAATTACTTGTAAGTCGATTTTATCGAAACATTGAGCACTATTTTTTGGAGAAGTACCATACACAGGAACAAAGCCTTGCTCGGTAATATAATGAAAGTATTTAGCATCGTGCTCAAATACCGGACTAAAGTCAAATGACAGTCCTAATTCTTCCAGCAATGCGAGTTCAAATAAACGTAATTGCGGAGCAATTTCTTCACCTTGTGCTAAGGCAGTTAATGTTGTTTGATATTGAGAGAATAGTTGCTGACAAGCGATTTGCTCAGTTAATAAACGAATCAGTAATTCATTAATATAAAAAGAGCTAAACAAGCTATGCTTTAGCAATGAATATGACTTTGCAATTGAATCGACTTGGGTGATCTGCTTAACATTACCTTGACCTTTCAAGATTAACCTTAGCGGTAAAAAAGGCTGAATTAAGCCTTTTTTAATAGAGCGCTTAGATTGGCCAACATATACTAAGGCCGTTAGCTTGCCATCATGTTCTGTTAATAAATCAACTATCTGCTGATTTTCTCGGTACGGTCGACTATGCAAAACAAAGGCGTTTTGTTCAATCATTTACCGGCTCCCTACTAGCTAGAGTAATCATCACCATAACCTAAGCTACGTAATGCTCGCTCATCATCAGCCCATCCTGACTTTACTTTTACCCAGGTTTCAAGGAAGACTTTACTCTCAAATAAATTCTCCATATCTCGTCTGGCTTCTTGGCCAATAGTTTTCAAGCGTTCGCCTTTATTGCCAATCACCATGCGTTTTTGGCTATCTCGTTCTACTAATATAAGGGCATTTATATGAATAATACCCTTATCATCCATCTTAAATTGCTCTATCTCTACCGTGATAGAGTAAGGTAACTCATCACCCGTAAAACGGATTAACTTCTCACGAATAATTTCAGAAGCCATAAAACGACTAGATCGATCAGTAATATGATCTTCTGGGAACCAGAAAACACCTTCAGGCAGAGATGTTAAACACATCTGGCGGATGGTATCAACGCCATGACCTTTAGTCGCACAAATAGGCACAATATCCCTAAAGTCATGCATTTCGCCTAATCTTTGTAGATGAGGCAATAATTCATCTTTATCTGGGATATTATCAGTTTTATTAACTACCAATATACATGGTGTACCACTTTGCTTAACTTTAGATAACACTAACTCATCATCTTTTGTCCAATGGGTTCCTTCAACTAAAAACATTATTAACTCAACTTCGGCAATTGAGCTACTTGCAGCACGGTTCATCAATCTGTTTATCGCACGTTTTTCTTCTGTGTGTAAACCTGGAGTATCTACCAATACTGCCTGTCTATTTTCTTCAGTCAGAATTCCTAAAATACGATGACGAGTTGTTTGTGGTTTTTTAGACGTTATACTAATTTTTTGCCCTAACAAGGCATTCAATAACGTTGATTTACCAACATTTGGTCGACCAACAATAGCAATTAAGCCTGCATAGGTATTCGAGGTATCGTTGTGCATAATTTATTTACTCAGGCTACTTTTTTTACTTAGGTTACTTTTAGTATGTCGAGGGTTTACTAATTTAGTTTGCTTTAACGGCTTTATTTTCACTTCTTTCTCTTGTTGTCTTTGTCTTTCAATTAAAGCAAGTATCTGCTGCGCAGCTTGTTGCTCTGCTTTTCGACGACTTGTACCTTTAGCCACAACCACTTCACTTATCACTGATGTTTCACAGCGGACAGTAAATTCTTGATTATGTGACTGTCCTGTCGTATCAATGACTTCATAAGTAGGAAGAGGAATCTTTCTTCCTTGCAAGAATTCTTGTAAACGTGTTTTAGGATCTTTTTGTTCATTACCTGGCTTAATTACAGTAAGACGTTTATCAAACCAAGTTAAGATAAGAGCTTTGCAGCGGTCAATAGCTGAGTCTAGATATACAGCACCAATAATAGCTTCAATTGCATCTTCTAATATTGATTCACGACGATGGCCGCCACTTTTTAACTCACCGGGTCCTAGTATCAAACATTCACCTAAATTAAAGTCACGCGCTAGTTCTGCTAAAGTAACTCCTTTAACTAAACTAGAACGCATACGGGTCAGGTCACCCTCGTCATGATTTGGGAACTTATTATAAAGCGCTTCCGCAATAACAAAACCTAAGATCGAGTCTCCTAAGAACTCAAGTCTTTCATTATGGGCACCTTTAGCACTACGATGAGTTAGTGCTTGTACTAACAATGCTGGTTCATTAAATTCATAACCAAGCTTTTTAGTTAATCTAGCAAGATTATGTGGATTAATATTCACGATATAACTCTTTGTGCCATGTTAAAATAGTGACCATGTTAAATAATTGCGCCTATGCGATCAAAACGGACACCTGTTGGTAACCATTGAGGTAATAAACTGTCAGCACTTCTCTCGAAATCAAAACTCATCCATATTGCAACAGCTTCACCTACAAGGTTTTCTTCAGGTACAAAGCCCCAAAAACGTCCATCTAAAGAATTATCACGGTTATCACCCATAACAAAGTAATGTTTTGCTGGCACTAAGAACTCATCAGCTGCAGTCCCTGATTGTTGGAAATAGTGTACAACTCGAGGTAAAGTTGGCGCATCATTCAATATTCCATGGCTTTTATTTAACATTTTTGATTCAAATTGATTCATACCAGGCTGTGCATCAGGTCCGCTATATTGACCAACAAGATTAGCCTGTATTTGTTCAAATTCGGGACATTTAGTATCAGACTCCTGACAAGCACGTTTAATATAAAGTGATTTATTACGATAAATAATTTTATCACCAGGTAAGCCTATCACCCGCTTGATAAAGTCAATGGTTGGATCTTGTGGGTATTTGAAAACAATAACATCACCATGTTCAGGTAGGCCATTTTCAACAAACTTATGTCTTACAACCGGATCTTTTAAACCATAATTAAATTTATTTACTAAAATAAAATCGCCATCAAGCAATGTAGGCATCATCGAGCCCGATGGTATTTGAAATGGTTCGTACAAAAAAGAGCGTAAAATCAAGACAAAAGCAATCACTGGAAAAATTTGTACCGCAGTATCAACCAAAGGTGATGGCTCAATTAACTTTGCCAGTGTTTGCGGTGTTAACTCAGCAGCACAAGACTCTTTCGCTGAAACTTGTGCATCAGTTGCCTTTAATTTGCGCTGTGGTGCTAAATAAAATTTATCAGCAAACCAAACAAACCCTGTCAATACGGTAATTATCACTAAGATAATTGAAAAATAAACGGCCATGTTATTCCTATTTTATAATGCTATTAGGTTAAACCTTAGTAGGCTAAGTCCTATTAGATAAGTTTAGCGACAACATTTTTTTGCTATCGCTACTTTTTGAATTAACTTAACGGCTAAACTAACTATCAAGCTTAAGAACAGCTAAAAACGCTTCTTGTGGTACTTCAACATTACCCACTTGCTTCATACGTTTCTTACCATCTTTTTGCTTTTGTAAAAGCTTCTTCTTACGACTGATATCGCCACCATAACATTTAGCGGTAACGTTTTTACGTAGTTGTTTCACGGTAGTTCGAGCTATAACATTATTACCAATTGCGGCTTGAATAGCGATATCAAACATTTGACGATGTATCAATTCTTTAAGTTTATCAACAAGTAATCGACCACGTGCAACTGAATTTGCTCTGTGAGTTATCATAGCTAACGCGTCAACGCGATCGCCATTAATCATCACATCAACACGAACCATGTCTGCTGCTTCAAAACGAATAAAATTATAATCTAATGACGCATACCCACGACTCGTAGACTTGAGCTTATCAAAAAAGTCCATGACCACTTCAGCCATAGGAAGTTCATAAGTAACAGCTACTTGGTTTCCGTGATAAATTAAATCTTTTTGTACACCACGTTTTTCAATACATAATGTAATAACATTACCTAAATATTCTTGCGGTACTAAAATATTTGCTTGAACGATTGGCTCTCTAATCTCTTCTATATTATTAATAGCAGGAAGATCTGCCGGATTATCGATAGAAATAACATCGCCGTTAGTTGATACAATTTCATAGTTTACTGTTGGTGCGGTAGTAATTAAATCTAGATCATATTCACGGGCTAAACGCTCTTGAATTATTTCCATATGTAACATACCGAGGAAGCCAATACGGAAACCAAAACCTAATGCTGAAGAGTTTTCTGGTTCAAAAAATAATGAAGCATCATTCAAACTTAACTTATTCAGCGCATCTCTGAAGTTTTCATAATCATCTGAACTTATTGGGAATATACCGGCATAAACTTGTGGTTGTGCTTTTTTAAAACCAGGTAACGCTTTTGCGGTTTCTCTCTTACTGATCGTAATGGTATCGCCTACTGGTGCACCATGAATTTCTTTAATACCAGCAATAATAAAACCTACTTCGCCCGCTCTTAATACACCTGTATCTGTTTGTTTAGGTGTAAATATACCGACTTTATCGATTTGATGGACTTGTCCTGTAGACATGACCAACATTTTATCGCCTTTTTTAACTTCGCCATTAATAACACGAACCAGTGAAACAACGCCTTGATAATTATCAAACCATGAGTCAACAATTAACGCTTGTAGCGGTTCATCGATACTGCCTTTAGGAGAAGGAATGTTTTTAACAATAGTTTCTAAAACATCTTCAATACCAACCCCTGTTTTAGCTGAGCAAGTTACCGCATCTGTAGCGTCAATACCTATGATATGTTCAATTTCTTCACATACACGTTCTGGATCAGCTTGAGGTAAATCAATTTTATTCAAAATTGGTAAAACCTCTAAATCCATTTCCAGTGCTGTATAACAGTTAGCAACCGTTTGCGCTTCAACACCTTGCCCTGCATCAACAACAAGTAATGCACCTTCACAAGAGGCTAATGAACGTGATACTTCATAAGAAAAATCAACATGTCCAGGCGTGTCAATAAAGTTTAGTTGGTAAATTTCACCATCTTTCGCTTTATAATCTAACGTAACACTCTGCGCTTTAATTGTTATGCCACGTTCTCGTTCAATATCCATTGAATCAAGAACTTGTGCTTCCATTTCACGCTCTTGTAAGCCACCGCAATGCTGAATTAAACGGTCTGAAAGTGTTGATTTACCATGATCGATGTGGGCAATAATTGAGAAGTTTCGAATATTTTTCATAAAAGGTAGTCAAATAAAGGGCGTTAAAATAATATAATGACGTGATTTTAACGAATTTACTGGCTTGGGGCTATCTTTTGTTCAGATATCTTTTGTTTCAAGGCGTAACAGCCTAAATCATCTTTTACTAAGGTTTATAGAAGGAATTACTTCGATTATTTTAGGTTGTAAATTTTCGCTCTGTTTACCTTGCGTTTGCTGATACTTAGCGAATCTATAACCTAAATATCCGCCAGTAATGCCAAGGCCTAAAGCATATAATTCATGAGGTAATATTTGCTGTTTTAACAACCATTGACCAACCGCAGAAAAAGTAATTAAGCCAAATAGAGGTAATAAGTAAACTTGACCTGCACTCGATAAGATATGTTTTTCAGGTAAAGCTAATACAACACAGTCACCCTGCTTTAATATCTTTCCTGTTGTCTTAATATCATAAGGTAAAGTTAAGGTCAGTTTAGCTTGTGGTAATGCTTTAGCAATTTGACCACTACCGCAAGTATCAACTTGCGCACAACCACCACAGGTTGATTTTATTTGACTTGTGACAGTAACTTGCCCTGCATCAATCGCAATAACATTGGCTAATTCTTTAATCATTTTACTTTGCTCTTATCGAGGATTGAGAATCGTCTTTTATATTTATTACCGATACTGGAATAATAGATTCTGCAATTTTTTTGGCCGTTGCTAAGGGGATATCACCAACAACACCAACTTCTACTCCTTGCACTATGTGATTAAATACCATTGTGGCACCATCACTGGCATATTCAGGCGCTCTAAAATTTTCGTTACTCGGATTCACGTAAACAGATACTTCAGTTAAACCGTCAGAAAACAACATAAAATCAACCGCTTTATTATCACTACGATTATGACTATACAAATTATGCTGGTTTGATTTTAGCATCGAAAATCCCTGTGGTAACCAATCAACTTGCCAAGAGAGAGCTTTATTTAGAGTCTGATTTAACTGCATGACATCTGGTAATTTAGTTAACTGCAGCTCTACTAAATTTTCTGATAACTGATCACTCACTTCTATATGAGTAAATTGAATTTGCTCTAACAGCTTTCCTTGACGTGTCAGTATCGCCATCTTGAGCAATAAGCCGGTGTTCTGATCAAGCCAAAGCCAGTAGCTAAAGCGATATTTATCTTTTGCGACTATACGAACAAGTTGGGCAACACGTCCCAAAATCCGGCTACGCCCGACAGAAATAAAACGGTAACTCTCTTCAAGTCTACTAATATCATCGCGAAATATCGTAGGAATAGGACCTCTGGCATGAGGAGAAATTAACGAATAGGCATCTTGTTCAGGTTCTATATAACTAACAATCTCACCTTGACGTAAGACATCACGACGAGGTCCATTAAGACGGGTAAAAATTTCTAACTCTTGATCATTTTCACCAATGCCATGCAACCAATGATAGAGCTCTGCTTGGTTATTTTTAACCACAACAAAAGAGGTAGTGAAATTGAGTTGACGCAATGATTGGGATAGTCGCTCTAGCCAAAGCTTAGCAGACTCTTTATCCGTTGCTATAGCTGATACATTAAAGCTAAGTAGCAAAAAAAGAAGTACCGATAATTTCATAAATTCTCGTAGATGATGGCTGGAGCTATAATTATTAACTATTTCAGCCAATCAAGCTATTGTATATTACTACCTAATTTTACTTGTTTGTTGTGATCACTTAGCAATGCTTGCAAACGACGTTGTTGAACAACTCTTTGAGCAGCGATCTGTTGATTCGTTGCTTGTTGTGGTGTTTGTTGGCTTTGAGAGCTATATCGTGGTTCAGCTGATTGAACGTTAAAACTCACTGGATTGGCATAACCAGTTAGAGGCATTGTTTGTACTACTTGACTAGGTGTCACTAAATCATTGTTAGCAACGTTGTGCTGAACACCAACAATCATTAAAGCAGCAGCTGAAGCAGCTATAGCAACCTGCCCCATCGGCTTAACTAATGTAGATATTTTCGATTTAAAACGGTTTGCTGCATCAATAACTCGATTAGTACTTCGCGTCTGTGAAACTTTCTGACTCGTAATACCCTCATCTAGCGATAAAGCAGTACTTTCAGCAAGAATCTTCGAAAAAGCTTGAGTAGATGAGTTAGGAGATAATATAGTTGCTTCTTGAGCAATTGCCGCTGAAATTGTTTTACTTAAATCTAGCTGTAATGACTGTGGCACTTCATCGCGTAATACATCACCAATTAAGTGATAGTTTTGCCATGTATTTGATAAGTGTTCATCCTTGAGCATATTATCAACTAAATGCGTACTGATACTATCATCTGTTGATGGAGAGTAATTATCGACTAATGAAGATACTGACTCTGATTTAATTTCACTCATAATTTACCTTAAAAAACTTAGTTAATTTCTACTTTTACAAAAGACTTAATTATTTTTTTGTAACAAGGGACTGATCTTCTTGTCGATCGCATCACGCGCTCTGAAAATTCGTGAACGCACAGTGCCAACAGGACACTCCATTATCGTAGCGATCTCCTCATAGCTTAAACCTTCAATTTCTCGAAAGTTAATAGCTAAACGCAGATCTTCTGGAAGTGACTCCATAGTACTAAAAATAATTTTTTTAATTTCGGCTGTCAGTAATATCTTTTCTGGTGAAGCCGTTTCTCGAAGCGCACCACCTGTGTCATAAAGTTCTGCATCAGTAATTTCAACATCATTGCTGGGTGGCTTACGGCCTAATGCGACACTGTGATTTTTTGCACAATTTACGGCAATACGATAAAGCCAAGTATAAAAAGCACTATCACCTCTAAAGTTTGGCAATGCTCGATAGGCTTTAATAAAGGCTTCTTGAACGATATCAGGTACATCACTATGATTCTTAACATAGCGACTAACTAGGTTTGCAACTTTATGCTGATATTTCGTTACCAGCAAGTTAAACGCATTTTTATCGCCACGCTGAACCCGCTCAACTAATTGTTGATCTATATTTGGTTCGATCTTTTGAGGCATATCTTTTAACACTGACAATTGATTGGTACTCATATTCTCTATTGCTCGTAACAAACTCATGAAGTAGGACTAAGGTTTTTCAAAAAAGTTCTTTTTATTTTTGATCTTTTTTAATTAATAGACTAGATGACTTATCGAGCAATGATATTATTAAAATCCAGAGTGTGATTTAACGTAAAGTAAATATTAATCAAATACTCACTAAACAATTAATTAAACGCTATTATCTGGCAGCTTATACCTATGTATTATAGAATACCTGAAACTTCTTTACCATATACCCATGCCACTTGAAGCTTTATCCTCATATGGCTTGTATATTTATTTGCTTTTATAACCGAACTTAATCAAAAAGTATGACTCAACAAAACAATTGTGATGTTTTAATCATTGGCAGTGGTGCTGCAGGCTTAACTTTGGCTCTACATTTAGCTAAAAGTGCTGACGTCGTCATTTTAAGCAAGGGGCCATTAAATGAAGGCTCAACTTTTTATGCCCAAGGAGGCATTGCTGCAGTATTTGATGAAAACGATAGTGTTGCCTCTCATGTCGAAGACACAATTATTGCCGGTGCCGGTCTGTGTGACGAAGATATTGTGCAATTTACTACTGAAAATGCCAAATCCTGTTTAGAGTGGTTAATAAACCAAGGTGTTGTCTTTGATAAAGAGCAGAGCGATAAGGGAGAAACCCGTTATCATTTAACGCGTGAAGGCGGTCATAGTCACCGTAGAATTTTGCATTCAGCTGACGCAACAGGCCAAGCAATCCAAACCACTTTAGCGGATCAAGTAAAGCAGCATTCACGTATCCGTATATTTGAGCGTTTTAATGCTATTGACCTTATTTGTCAACCAAGCACTGCAGGTAAGCAACCCAAACAATGTATTGGTGCCTATATATGGAATAGAACTACTGAAAAAGTTGAAAGTATTTATGCCCAAAAAACGATTTTAGCCACAGGTGGTGCGAGTAAAGTTTATCAATATACCTCTAACCCTGATGTAGCCAGTGGTGATGGTATTGCTATGGCATGGCGTGCCGGTTGCCGGGTAGCAAATATGGAGTTTAATCAATTCCACCCTACCTGTTTATTTCACCCTTCCGCTGGTACTTTCTTATTGACAGAAGCACTTCGTGGTGAAGGTGCAAAATTAAGACGCCCTGATGGTAGTCGTTTTATGCCAGCCTTCGATAAACGCGCAGAACTAGCGCCGCGTGATATTGTAGCACGTGCTATTGACTATGAAATGAAGCGTTTAGGTGCAGATTGTATGTATCTAGATATTAGTCATAAGCCCAGCAGTTTTATCAAACAACACTTTCCAATGATTTATGAAAAAACCATGTCTTTGGGCATTGATATCACAAAACAACCCATTCCTATTGTTCCTGCCGCACATTATACCTGTGGTGGAGTCATGGTTGATAAACAAGGTAAGACCGATGTTAATCAGCTTTATGCTATTGGTGAAATGTCATATACCGGCTTGCACGGTGCAAATCGCTTAGCAAGTAACTCCTTACTTGAGTGCCTTGTTTTTGCTCGAGCTGCAGCCATAGAGATCAGTGAAACCTTAGTACAGGACAATCGTATCTTAACTCTTCCCCATTGGGATGACAGTCGCGTAACCGATTCAGATGAAGAAGTTGTCATTCAGCATAACTGGCATGAGCTTAGATTATTCATGTGGGATTATGTTGGCATTGTCAGAACAACTAAACGCCTAGAGCGTGCATTACATCGTGTTGAATTACTGCAACAAGAAATGGAAGATTATTATCAAAACTTTAAAGTGAGTAATAACTTACTCGAGTTAAGAAACTTGGTACAAGTTGCAGAGCTAATAATAAAATGTGCCATGGAACGAAAAGAAAGTCGAGGTTTACATTATACGCTGGATTATCCTGAGTTATTAACAACAGTTAAGCCAACGATACTGTCGCCGATTTCACAGTCGACTCCACCAAAAGTATAAAGCAACAAGTAAGAAGCTAAATTATTCTAATTGTTTTATCACACTGGCAATACGGGAGTAATCCTGTTCATTTATACTATCCCTAAATATAAATAACTGTTTAGGCATTGTTTCAAATAAGTCTTTAGGTAACAAAACTGCAGGAACATTCTGGCTCATAACTAACCAGCAGCCAATAAAACTCAGACGACTACCGGCTAATAGCTGATAACTGGCTTCTTCATTATTAAAACGAATACTACCTGTATTTGTTAAAATAAATGAGCTGGTGAGACGATTTTTTTTGCTCATTGATAAAAATAAACTAAGAGCAATAATGCTTACGGCTGCTAGAGCCTGAGCCAGGATATAATAAAAAGTAAAACTAACGAGCATAACTAAGAAAATGAATATTGCTAAAGCACTATAAACCGCTAATTTATATCGAGACTCTCTTACATTAATATTATACTTTAACGCGTTTGAGTATAAATTGAACGATAGCATTGAGCTCTGTATCTTCACAAATTTCATGTCCCATAAACCATGCAAACAACTCAGGATCTTGTCTGGTAAGTAAACGTTCAAAAGTGCACTGATCTTTTGTTGATAAGTCATCATATGCTTCATCAACAAATGGAGTAAACAACATATCTAACTCTAACATACCGCGACGACATGCCCACTTTATGCGAGCCTTGTTGACTTTTAACAGATTAGTCGAGTTTTCATTATTTGTCACTGTATTACTTGAAGCTTCGTTACCTGACATAATTACCTTCTATTGATTGATACCGTTAATCAGTGGTGTTGATTAACGCAATTAATTTATACGGTGACATTGTAACAATAACTCTCTGGGCACAGCTATTAAAAACACCGATTATCGCTAATTTAATCCTGCATACTAGTTGTTTTTACTATTTTCGCCCCTATCCTATAGTTAACCGTTAATATGCAAGCACCGCTTCTTCATGGAGTTTATTATGACAATGACCACACGCACACAATTACCATCACTAACACAACTACCAGATACCTACCTTATCGAACTTAGTGACTTTGGCGCTATTTCTTTATCTGGTGAAGAACAAACCAGCTATTTACAAGGTCAAGTAACGTGTGATGTGAACAACATTACTGAATCAAACTTACTTGTCGGTGCTCACTGCGATGCTAAAGGAAAAGTTTTTTCAGTTTTTCGATTAATCAATCGCTCTTCTGCTCATTTATTATTACAACCTAAAGCGGGTATAGAGGCTTCGCTTATAGAGCTGAAAAAATTTGGTGTATTCGCTAAAGTGGCCATCGATATGATCGAAAGTTTAAGTTTTATTGCTTTGGTTGGTGAACAAGCCAGTAACTTATTGCAACAACAATTTTCACAAGTTCCTAATAGTTTAAACCCTACAGTCCAAGTTGGTTCAACGACTTTAGTATATCTTTGTGGTGAGCAGCCTCGATATATCGTTATTGATGAGCAAGTCGTTATATCGTCTCTTGTGGAAAAATTAGCACTACCAACCTATTCTCAATCAGTCTGGAATTTATTAGAAATAACTCAAGGTTTTCCCATTTTATCAACTAACACTAGTGGTCATTACGTGCCACAGATGCTTAATTTACAAGCAATTAATGGCATAAGTTTTACCAAAGGTTGTTACTTAGGGCAAGAAACAGTCGCTAGAATGCAATATTTAGGCAAGAATAAGCGAGCGCTATTTTCTTTAACAGCTCAACTTGAGCAACCCCTTCAAGCGGATGATATTATTGAAAAGCAACTAGGTGAGAACTGGCGAAAAGCTGGTGATATATTAGCTCACTATCAAGCTGATGATGGCAGTTGTGTCATGCAAGCGATATTGGTTAACGATGGAGATCTGCCTCTAATGCGTATTGCTTCTCAAGCTGGTTCGCTAGTAACAAGTCAAGCTTTACCTTATACTCTTGCAGCTGAATAATCTCAATACTTAAAATCATTAGGAATAAACATGAAAATAGCTAAAAATAATGTCGTTGTTATGCACTATGCAGTATCGGATAGCGAAGGCACTTTAATTGATAGCTCATACGAAGATAAGCCAATGGAGATTATTCAAGGTACTGGTTATTTAATACCAGGCTTAGATGATGCGCTTATCGATCACGAAGCTGGCGATAAATTTGAAGTTGCTGTCGCTTGTGTAGATGCTTATGGTGAGCGACATGATGATTATGTTCAAACGGTTCCTAGAGAAGTACTTGCTGGTGTTGAAGATCTTTCTCTTGGCACTCAATTACGTGCAACCACTGATGATGGTGAGCAAACGGTTATTGTTATTGATGTACAGGATGACGAAATTACCGTAGACGGTAATCATCCGCTATCAGGTTTAGACTTAAGTTTTGATGTGGAGGTTCTTGCAGTACGTGAAGCTACAGCGGATGAGCTTGAGCATGGCCATGTGCATAGTGAAAGCGGTTGTGGACAAGACTAATAATAGCCTTTGATGATTTACTTACTACCTGCCATAAAATCTAAAAGGTATGCTTATTGACTAGTAACGGCTAAAATCATCAAACATAAAAAACGTAACCTTACGTCTAAGATTACGTTTTTCTTCACTACGTTTTACTAATAAAAACGAGTACTAGTTATTCAGTTACTGCTGCTTCTTTTTTACCTTCTGGCACCACATCTTTTGATAAAAACATATCACGTAATTTAGTATCAACATCTTTAGCCATTAAAGGATGTTCATCTAAATATTTCGCAGCATTTGCTTTACCTTGACCAATTCGTTCACCATTACAGCTATACCAAGCACCCGCTTTTTCTACAAAACCATGCTTAACACCGAGTTCAATTAACTCACCTAAGTTATTAATACCTTCGCCGTATAAAATTTGAAATTCAGCTTGTTTAAATGGTGGAGCAATTTTATTTTTAACCACTTTAACGCGTGTTTCATTACCAACGATTTCATCACCATTTTTAACTGCGCCAATACGACGGATGTCTAAACGTACTGAAGCGTAGAATTTTAACGCATTACCACCAGTAGTTGTTTCTGGACTACCGAACATAACACCAATTTTCATACGAATTTGGTTGATAAAAATAAGCATGGTATTCGATTTTTTCAAATTACCAGTAAGCTTACGCATCGCTTGTGACAACATACGTGCTTGTAAGCCCATATGTGAATCACCCATATCACCTTCAATCTCAGCTTTAGGTGTAAGCGCGGCAACAGAATCGACGACAATTACGTCGATAGCACCAGAACGCGTTAACATATCAACAATTTCTAATGCTTGCTCACCTGTATCAGGTTGAGATATTAATAATTCATTAATATTCACACCTAATTTTTCAGCGTAAACAGGGTCAAGAGCATGCTCTGCATCAATAAAGGCACAAACTTTACCATTACGCTGTGCTTCAGCAATAACTTCTAACGTTAGCGTTGTTTTACCACTAGATTCTGGACCATAAATTTCAACAACACGGCCGAGTGGCAAACCACCAGCACCTAATGCGATATCTAAGCCTAATGAACCGGTAGAAATTGTTTCTACATCCATGGTGGTGTTATCACCAAGCTTCATTATTGAGCCTTTACCAAATTGGCGTTCAATTTGAGCTAATGCTGCTGATAGTGCTTTATCTTTATCGTCTTTCATAATTGCTCCGCGACTCTAAATCGCTATATCTTGTTTATGGTTTTGTTTAGATGATACAAGTATACTGTATGGTCGTACAGTATCAAGCTTTTTATCGTTTTTTATTTTTACGTATAGAAAAAAAAAGATATGTTACTTTTAATCTATTGATATAAAACAAATAAAAATCAATATATAACTTTTTATTTTTTATTTATAAAAAGTTACTATTTAATTTTTTATCTTTATTTTACTGATTTTACTTATTATTTTTTTATAATATTTATGAGGTTTAACCTGTATTATATGAATAATATATTGCGACTAAAATTACATTTCTTAAGCCGTTACCTGCTCATATTTTTTGGTTAATAGTTAGACAAATATTAAAATATTTTATTATTACATTAACGCCCTATTAACTAGACGATAAGCTTTAATGGGGAGATACGTTTTATCTCTGAGGGTTATGACTGAAGGTTTCTATTACAAGTTGAATTATCCCATAATTAACATTACTGCTACTGAGTTTGGTATTAGCTCACCTCAAACCAAGGTTCAGGCTTATGGATATGGTAACCTTGCCCATAATCAATACCAATATCGATAAGTATCTCTTCTATCATCGCATTTCCGACAAATTCAGCGATAGTTTTTTTATTCATCGCATCGGCAGTATATTTAATATTCTCAACAAAAACTCGATTAACTGTATTGGTATCTATATCTTGAACAAAAGTACCATCAATCTTTATTGTATCTACAGGAAGCTTTTGTAAGTAACTAAATGATGACAAACCACTACCAAAATTAAATGAGAAGCGACAACCAAAGTCTTTAATTTTATGCATAAAATATAAGGCACAGTCTATATAACTGAGCGTAGATATTTCTGTTATCTCAAAATAGATTCGTTTTGCTGGTACTTAGTACAGTTCAAATGTGACCGTCTCACTATCCACACCTAAGTAAGTCTTACATTCCAAGGTAGCATAGCTACTATTGTCTTTTCATCAACATCGTCACTTAACTGTTTAAGGCAATGAGCGATGTAATCAAAGGGAATTAAGCCATTGCCTTTGGCTGTTTCAATAATGGAATACACCATAGCACTGGCTCTAACACCGTTAGCGGTATTTGAGAATAACCAGTTTTTTCGACCGAACACGAAGGGTTTTAACGCTCTCTTTGCACCGTTATTATCAATGTTAAGTCCACCCTCTTCAATATAGCGATTGAGTTTATGCCATTGATTCTGACAATATCCGATAGCTATACCCAGTGCACTTTTGCGAGGTACGTTGGGTTAGGCTAACCATTGACTAAATTTATCTCAGAATAGATCAGAGAATAGATCAAGAATAGATCAGGACATATATGGACGCTCCCTTAATGTCAAACCGAGTTTTGCTGTAAATATAGAAAAAGTCTATATTTATGACGATATTTACTAAAAACCTTCTTTAACTTATTTACTGACTACTTGACTCTATTGGCTTGTTGAACAAACCGTACTGACATATATTCGAGCTATGATTCTTGAACCATGCTCCAGATGAGTTGCGAACCAGATCGCCTTTTAACAATTAATACAACCAAGCGAGTTTAAAACTCTTGTCCTAAATCTGACTTTGTTCTGGTCGGCGGGAGCCTTTTGTTTTCATCTATGTAAATAAATACGATTGAAGGGGTAAAGCTTTACTTAATTAAGAGCTATCTAGCGGCCTAAACATCCAAGCAGACTCAAAGTCTTTGTCCCGACCAGGCTTAGCTAGATAGCAATATTTATGGTTGCTCATGCGGCAACCTTAATTTCTTGTGGCGTGAAGTGACATTGTTTTTGCAGCAATGTCCACATGATCCGCGCCAATTTATGTGCCGTAGCTACGGCTGTACAATTATAACTTTTTCTCGCCCTTAACTGGTTGATCCAAAGGCTTAATGAGTCTTGTTTATTACCCGCTCTAGAAACAATAGCGCGAGCACCATGAATAAGCAGTTTGCGTAAGTAACCATTGCCACGTTTGCTGATCCCTGCCATCACGCTTTTGTTGCCTGAGGCAAATTGTTTTGGAGTGATCCCCAGCCAAACGGCAAACTCTCTCGCAGTAGCAAAGGCTTGACCACTCCCAATGGAAGCGATAAAAGCGGAAGCATTAAGATAACCAATACCAGGAATACTTAAGAGTATTTTACCTAATTCACCTTCCTCGACTGAAAGCTTTAATGTTTTCTCTATCTCCTTTAAGCGCGCCATTAAAGACTTGTACTCCTTGTATACATCCTTAATTACGCCACGAATAATCGCGGATAGTGTTTCATCATCTGATAATGCTTTCATCTTGTCGTCAAAAGCTTTAGCGCCTAATGGGAATATGATCCCAAAGTCAGTCAATAGGCCACGTAATTAGTTACTCGCAGCTGTACGATTTCTAACGAGTCTTTCTCGTAAAGAATGTAGCATTAATATTTCTTGCTGGGCTTCTGTTTTGATCGGTACATGACGAATATAGACTCGATTACTTGCTTCAAAAATAGCTAAAGTATCGTTGCTATCATTTTTGTTACCCCGGACAAAAAGCGTGACATGCTGCGCAGGTATCAAAGCAACAGTATGCCCCATTTCGAGAAACGTTCGGCCCCAGTAATGAGAGGAATAACAAGCCTCCATAACGATATGACAGAGTTCATGTTTCAAGAGAAATTCATACAGCTGAACTCTATTTAAACGCTTATTAAAAACCCTTTTACCGTTAAAGGTAAAACCCATAAGTTGAAAAATATTTTTTGCTAGATCAATTGATATTGTGGTAGTTTTCATGATGGACGCTTCCTTTTCATTATTGTTAATGCAAGTTTAGAACACTACATTAATTTGGCGCATTGACGCCGCTTGGCGGGAGCGTCCATCTCATCATCCAGTAATTTTAATTAATAGGCAATACAGTATATAAATAGATTTACCAAATACTGACGAGGGTAGATATTATGTTTTTTATGAACTTGTTAAGTTAATCTAACGTGTGGAACGACAAATCAATGAATTGTCTCCACACGAATACCAGCAAGTCGCTATTGAAGGGGATTTATAATTTACTTAGGGCATTAGTGAAATATTTTTGATTGCTGTCGATGGCCGCCAACCCATTGCTTACCTGTGTGGGCAGCAAAGGCATTAAGCTCTGCTAACGAGCCTACCGCTTGATGATATTGTTTACCAAAGTGCTCGGCAAGCTGCAACCAATCGTCACTGTTTATACCTAAATGAGTTAACAGCGCGCAGGCATTTTCATTGATACTACCGCGTTTATCTGCCCTGATAACCTTTCCTGTTTCTTCTACAAGTGTTAAATAATCTAGCAGTGAAAACCCGATACCTTTTGGTGAGTCTTTATGTTCATTACCCATAAAACCCAGTAACGGTTTAGGTGTAAAAGGCAATTGCGCCTTGTTATCAATATAACTTGCTTTGTCATGAATGCGTTCAAAAATAGAGGTATATTGGGCGGTTTTTACCGAACTAGCCATTTTCGCTCTTATGGGGTTTAAGTCGACATACGCCATACACGCTAATACTGCTTTTTCATCGAGTAAGGCTTGCGATTTAAAGCGCCCTTCCCAGAACCTACCTTTGCAGTTATCTTCTGTATTGGCTTTTCGAGCGATATATTCATTTAAGTTGCGCATCAGCCAAGATAAATCACTTAAGCGATTTCGCCATTCATTAATAATATCGTGAGCTTTATCTTTTTCAGCTTGACAACTACTTTGCCCTTTTTGTAAACGTTCAACCAGCGGATGGTTATGGTAAAGCTGCTGCCAACGCTGGCATACCTCATCGTCACTCCAAGCTAGCGCTTCACTTTCATCGATATATACAACCAAGTGATAGTGATTTGACATCACTGCGTAAGCCGCTACATCAATAGCAAAAACAGACGTTAAAAAACGAATACGGTCGACCATCCATTGCCTGCGATGTTCAAAGCTTTGCTTAGTGTGATTATCTTCTCCGCATAAATAGGCACGGCGTACACAGCGAGAAATTAAGTGATAATAACGGGTATCTTGAAGGGATACTTGCTTGCTGCGTGCTTGAGTCATGTTGAACACCTCTTTACTGGTGGTTATTTAACCATAGTAAAGAAGTAGGGTTTAATCAATAGTTTGTGGATGTCCCCGATTTTCCGCAGCGAGAAATTAAGTGATAATAACGGGTGTCTTGAAGGGATACTTTCTTGCTGCGTGCTTGAGTCATGTTGAACACCTCTTTACTGGTGGTTATTTAACCATAGTAAAGAAGTAGGGTTTAATCAATAGTTTGTAGATGTCCCCGATTTTTTACCGATTTTTTAGCTACATCAATAGCAAAAACAGACGTTAAAAAACGAATACGGTCGACCATCCATTGCCTGCGATGTTCAAAGCTTTGCTTGGTGTGATTATCTTCTCCGCATAAATAGGCACGGCGTACACAGCGAGAAATTAAGTGATAATAACGGGTGTCTTGAAAGGATACTTGCTTGCTGCGTGCTTGAGTCATGTTGAACACCTCTTTACTGGTGGTTATTTAACCATAGTAAAGAAGTAGGGTTTAATCAATAGTTTGTGGATGTCCCCGATTTTTCGCCCTTCAATGTCAGAGAGATCTTTATCACCAACTTTCATTATCTTTATTGATGAAGCATCCAAAGGTTTTCGTCCTTTTAACATTTAATTACGTCCTTATTCATGGCAGGTATAGCACTAACTTTTTAATATCAGTATGATTACATTTATAACTTAGAATATTAGTAAACTAGCAGATCTGGTGTAGGTTTTTTAATGGTCTGATTATATACTAAAAAACCTATCCCAAAACCTACACTTATTAGTGAGATCACATGGAATAAATTAAAATTTCAGTTTATTTGACTAGATTACAACAA
>JBKEHN010000042.1:0-20542 GCA_046710905.1 Colwellia sp. | reverse complement strand
TCAAAAAAGGTATTTATGCACCAAACTTTGCTGGTGGACAAGTAGATATTACCTCGGGTAAATTTGTTTTTACTAGTTCAGAAGCGTATTTAATTGAAGACGGTAAAATAACCTCACCAGTGAAAGGTGCTACCTTAATAGGTAATGGACCTGAAGCAATGAAACGAATCAGTATGGTAGGTAATGATCTAAAACTTGATGCCGGTGTTGGTATCTGCGGTAAAGATGGCCAGAGTATACCGGTGGGTGTTGGTCAACCAACCTTAAAAGTTGATGAAATGACCGTTGGTGGGACGCAGTAACTAGCGAGTAGTACTAAGTCAATTAATCGCAAAGTTAGCAAGCACTTTTATTCATGGTGCTTGCTAATATTTACTTTTATCTTTTAAGCGTTTGCTTTTAGGTATTAGTTTTTAGGCGTTTGCTTTTAGGCGTTTGCTTTTAGGTATTAGTTTTTAGGCATTTGCTTTTAGGCATTTGCTTTTAGGTAAGTGAATAAGTTTTTATAATGCTTACCTAATTTTTCTTCTTTTTTCTCTTTTACTGCATGGCGAATTAATTGCTTAATTTTTTGTCGCTCGATTGCAGGAAATTCAGTGATCAATGCTTCAACTGCATCATTTCCTTGCTCGATCAATTCATCTCGAATAGTTTCTAAGCGAACAAATTTAGCTGTTTCTTGCTGATGCTTATTAGCCATTACTTCTATGGCATGATGAATTGGCTCAAGATCAGTTTCTAAAAGTATTCTTGCTGTATGACGAATATGACGTCGTAAAGCTTCATGTTTATTGCTGATCTTATCCGCTAAAATCATGGCATCTTGTAAATCTTCACTTAAAGGTAAACGGCTTCGTTGATGCTTAGACATTTCTATTAAGCTCTGTGCGAAATCTTGCAATTTATGCATTTCACGCTTAACTTCGCTTTTACTTTTTAACTCTTCTTCCATTTCTTCTGAAGATTCGTCGATATCTTTGGCTGACTGGGGCATAATAATATCTAATACCATGTTAAAATAAATAATAATTGTTCTTATTATATCATTATTCTAAGTCACTGTTTACGCCTTATTACTCCTTATAAAGAAAAGAGAAAGTAGAAACCAATATGACCCTAGCCTCTAAATCGCATGATCCCCTAATGAAACAACTCAGTGAAGTTAAAGCACGTGTTAGCACGGTACTTGAACTTGCAAAATCACTTGGCGCAGATGGTGCGGAAGTTGCGATGAGCCGCCAACAAGGTTTAAGTGTCGGTACGCGCATGGGTGAAGTGGAAAATGTTGAATTTACGAATGACGGTGGTTTAGGTATCACTGTTTACCGCGAAGGCCGAAAGGGCAGTGCTTCTACCGCTGACTTGTCAGAAAAAGCATTAATACAAACCGTTACCGCAGCGGTAAACATTGCTAAATATACCTCGGTAGACGATTGTTCAGGTTTAGCTGATAAGTCTTTACTAGCTATGGACCCACTTGATTTAGATTTATATCATCCTCATCAAATAAGTACAGAGGAAGCGATTGAGCTGGCTAAAGAATGCGAAGCAAGCGCTTTAGCTGTTGATGCCCGAGTTAGTAATTCTGATGGTGCTAACTTTGATACTTTTTCAGGTTTTAAAGTTTATGGTAATAGTCACGGACAATTAGTCGGCTACCCAAGCACTCGCCATAGTTTAAGCTGTGTGATGATTGCCAGTGATGGTGATGACATGGAACGTGATTACGCTTACTCAGTGAGTCGTGATTTTTCTTTACTAGAAAGTGCTAAAAATATTGGGCTACAAGCCTCACAAGAAGTACTATCTCGTTTAAAACCACAAACAATTCCTACCGGTAAAGTCCCTGTTTTATTTAGAGCAGATATTGCTAATACTCTTTGGGGACATTTTATTGCTGCAATTAGTGGTGGTAATTTGTACCGTAAGTCATCTTTTTTACTTGATGCGCTTGGGAATGATATTTTCCCTAAATTTTTAAATATTAGTGAAAGGCCTCATATTGCTAAAGCGTTAGCGAGTAGTGCTTTTGATAGTGAAGGTGTACTAACTCAAGATAGAGAAATCATTACCCAAGGGGCGTTACAAACTTACTTATTAACGAGTTATTCTGCCCGTAAAATGGGACTTACTACTACCGGTCATGCGGGTGGTATTCATAACTGGTTAGTCGATGCTCAGGGCCATGATGGTAATTTTGATGCGATGTTAAAAACGTTAGGTACTGGTTTATTAGTTACTGAGTTAATGGGCCAAGGGGTAAATGTTGTTAATGGCGATTACTCTCGCGGCGCGGCAGGGTTTTGGATAGAAAATGGTAAAATTGCTTATCCGGTAAGTGAAATAACCATAGCGGGTAATTTATCTCAGATGTTTAAAAGTATTGTTGCTGTTGGCTCTGATGTTGATATGCGCGGCAGTATCCGCACCGGCTCAATCCTTATTGATGAAATGCAAGTTGCCGGACATTAGCTAGTCAATTTATTACTATCGAGCAAAGCTTTAACTAGTTTGGCGCGATATATCAATAAAAGCGTTATCAATATAACATTGATAACGCTTTTGTTAATGAAGTAAGATAACTTTCTCTAGGTCAAAGTACTAGGTAAGAAGTAGTGTTGCTGTTCCTAAGAAAGCGAAAATACCGACTACATCGGTGACAGTAGTAATGATGACGCTACCTGCTAGCGCGGGATCTATATTGAGACGCTTTAACAACAGCGGAATACTGACACCAGCAAGTCCAGCGGCAGTCATATTCATCAACATAGCAAAGGCAATTACGCCACCAAGCATTAAGTCTTGCTTCCAAATAGCGACCACTGTAGCAATTAATGTCGCCCAAATGATGCCATTTAAAAAACCAATCGCTACTTCTTTGGTCAATAGAGCGCGGGCGTTACTGTCACCCACATGTCCCAACGCCATACCACGAATAACTAGCGTTAAAGTTTGGTTACCGGCAACACCGCCCATACTAGGAACTAAGGAGTTTAGCACAGCTAAAATTGCTAATTGTTGAAATACTCCTTCAAACATACTGGTTACGGCAACAGCCATTAATGCGGTGATCAGGTTAACACCAAGCCATAATGAGCGTTGCTTAGTACTTTTAATTACTGGCGCAAAGGTATCTGCTTCATCATCTAAACCGGCCATACTCATCATTGAATGTTCAGCATTCTCACGAATAATATCGATAACATCATCAATGGTAATACGACCAAGTAAGTGACCTGCTTCATTAACAACAGGAGCCGAAAACCAATCATGGCGTTCAAAAAGTTGGGCAACATCTTGTTCGCCCATATTTGCTGGTACGGCTTGAACTTCTGCATTAATTAAACTTGAGACGATGACCTCAGCTTTAGCTGTGACGATTGCAGCAAGTGATACTGCACCAATAAAGTTATTATTGCGATCCACGACATAAAATGAGTCAGTTGCGTCAGGTAAGTTACCTTTTAGACGTAGATACCTTAACACTACGTCAACACTTACCTCAGGTCGCAAAGTGATGGTATCGGTATTCATTATACCGCCAGCAGTATCTTCTTCATAAGATAATGCTGTTTCGACACGACTACGGTCTTGCGAGTCCATCGAATTGAGTACTTCGTTAAACGTACTGTCTGGTAGGGTACGTAAAACTTCGACTAAATCATCAACGTCCATACCCTCAGCAACAGCAGCGAGCTTTTCAGGGCGCATACTTTTAAGAATACCTTTACGGACTTCTTCATTTAGCTCTTCGAGTACTTCGCCATGAAAGTCAGGATCAATGAGTTGCCAAAGAACAGGACGACTTTTTGCAGTAGACGATTCTAAAATAAGGGCTAAATCATAAGCGGGCATATGCTGTAGTAGTTTTCGTACATAGACGAACATGCCGCTGCCAAGCGCTTCGTTAACTTGTTGTAATCTTTGTTGGTTGAACTCTTGCTCTGATAATTCTGGCATAGCGACTCTACTTCTTTAGTGGAACGGATATATCGTGCACAGAAAACCCTCTAAAGAGTGTGTCGCTGAGACAGTCGCGAAACGGAGGATCATTTAATGATGACAAGAAAAACAGCTTTCTTTGGGGAACAGCTGAAGTCGACTTAAGTTTATCGTAACTTAGTGGTTTTATCAGCTTTTTTATCTGATGAGGTACTATTAACTAGCGGGATTATAGTGATGAATTAAGATATTATCCCTATTATTTCCCATAAAAGGGCTATTGTTATTCAGCTTCGTCAAATTTATCAGAAATTAGTTGGCATATTTCAGTTAACGCTAACTGTGCATCTTTACCTTGCGCTGTGATATTAAGCCTTTTTCCTTGACCGCCTGCTAATAACATTAGCGCCATAATACTACTCGCGTCGGCCTCTTTTCCCGCCAATTCAAGAGTAATTTGAGCGGTGAATTTTTGGCTTAATTGTGCTAGTTTAGTGGCAGCACGGGCATGTAAACCTAATTTATTACAGATTGTCACTTGCTCAGAGAGAGTACTCATTTGTTAGCCAGTTGTTTAGGTAGATTTAACATCTATATCTCTATGATGGGTTTGAATATCTTCACGCTCTTTACGGAAGTTTTTTGCTAACATTTCAGCGATATAAACAGATCTATGTTTACCACCCGTGCAGCCTATGGCAATAGTGACATAACTACGATTATTACGCTCTAAGTGCGGTAACCAAGTCATCATAAAGCTATTAATTTGCCAAATAAACTTAGTAACAATAGTTTGGCTTGCAAGGAAATCTTTTACCTCTAAATCGATACCTGTTTTACCTTTAAGTGACTTCTCCCAAAATGGGTTAGGTAAAAATCTGGCGTCAAAAACATAATCAGCATCAACAGGAATACCGTGTTTAAAACCAAAGGATTCAAACACTAATACCATCGAGCCTGTTTTCTTCCCTAAGATACGCTCTCTAACTAAATCTGCTAGTTGATGCGGGGTAAGTTGACTGGTATTAATATACAAATCAGCGTTGATCGATATTGGCTCTAGTAATGACTTTTCTAAAGCAATAGCCTGATCAAGCGCCATATTCTTTTTAATAAGAGGATGTAAACGACGTGTTTCGCTAAATCGCCTAATTAAGTCATTATCATCAGCGTCTAAAAAAAGAGTGTTCACGTCTACTGCTTTGGGTAAATAAGCAATTATCTCTGGAATATCTTCAGGGTCTTTAGGTAGGTTTCGTACATCTAAACTAACGGCAACGTTTTCATAGTCGTTAATAACTGTATGCGTTAATGCTGGCAGTAGATTGATCGGGATGTTATCTACACAATAATAACCAAGATCTTCTAAAACCCTTAGCGCAACTGATTTACCTGAGCCAGAACGGCCACTGACAATGATTAGTTTCATTTATTATATCCTGGATACTTTACTTTAAGACAGCGGTCATATTGCTAGCTTGCTTGTTGAATTAAGTTATAGAGTGCCTGATCATCCTTACATTTTCGAACCTGCTTAATCATTTTTTTATCACTAAATAATTTAGCAATACTTTGTAGCGTATCTAAATGTTCTTGGCAGCTATTTTCTGGTACAAATAAAGCTACAAAAACATCTACTTCTCTATTATCTATGGCATCAAAATCGATAGCTTTTTCGGTTGTTATCAATACGGCAACCGCTTTATTTGAATTGGGTAATCTACCATGAGGAATAGCAATACCGTTACCTATACCTGTACTACCCATTTTCTCTCTATCGAGTAAACTGTCTAGTAGCACATCTTGTTCTATATCGGTTACTTGAATCGCGGCGAGTTGACAAATTTTTTCTAGAATACGTTTTTTACTCGTTATGGCTACAGCACAACAAGTACAGCTTGTTGTTAATATTTCTGATAATTGCATAATTGCATAATTTTGTTAATAGTTATAAGGCGCCACTTACGCTAAATGATTTAGCACGGGCGCCTTATTTAATAGGCTTTAATTACTTTAAAGTGTTTTGTTGGATTAATGATCGCTAAGTGATCAATAATTTAATCCGCTTGCTATCTTGCAAGTTAATGCTGAGATAGCTTACCTTTATGCTTTAGGATTTGCCTATCAAGCTTATCAACCAAGGTATCAATAGAAGCATACATATCGGTGTTTACTGCCGAAGCAAAGACTTCACTACCATTCATATGAACATTAGCTTCAGCTTTTTGGTTAAGCTTTTCTACGGTAAGTACCACATGCACATTATTGATATGCTCAAAATGTCGCGCTAATTTAGAGAATTTTGTATCAACATATTCGCGTAATGAACGGGTTACTTCAACATGGTGGCCAGAAAGATTAATTTGCATAAGCATGATCCTTTTATTGTTGTCTTCTAAAGTAAACTCTTACGTTGGTTTGACGGTGGTATAGCTAATGATTCACGGTATTTAGCTATGGTACGTCGTGCCACTTTTATTCCTTGCTCGGCTAAAATATTAGCCATTTTACTATCACTTAACGGTTTAGCAGGTGTTTCCGCTAAGATAAGTTTTTTAATTAACGACCGAATTGCTGTCGATGAGCATTCACCCCCATTTTCTGTACTCACATGGCTAGAGAAGAAGTATTTTAGCTCGAAGATTCCTCTTGGTGTATGCATATATTTTTGCGTGGTAACACGTGAAATAGTTGATTCGTGCATATCAACGGCTTCAGCTATATCGTTTAATACCATAGGTCTCATGGCTTCAGCACCATGTTCTAAAAAGCCTTGCTGGCGTTGAACAATACAGTTAGATACTTTAAGTAGTGTGTCATTGCGAGACTCTAAACTTTTAATAAACCATTTCGCTTCTTGTAAGTTAGATCTAATAAACTGTCCATCATCAGTTGACGACTTCATTGTTTTAGACATCGCCGCATACTGCTTATTGATAGATAATTTTGGTGCAGTATCAGAGTTTAATTCAACCACCCAACGGCCATTTTTCTTCTCAACGGTCACATCAGGAACAACATACTGGTCATTGCCTTTAATTACTGCATCACCAGGGCGAGGGTTTAAGCTTTGAATTAAACGCATTACTTCACGAAGCTGTTCTTCTTTTAATTTTGTTTTACGCATTAACTGGCGGTAATCTCGATTACCGAGCAAATCAATATACTCATTAATAATCAATTTACTTTCTTTCAGGTAAGGGGTATCAGCACTAAATTGATTTAATTGAATAAGCAGACAGTCAGGAATTGAGCGAGCAGCAACACCGATAGGATCAAACATATTAATACGCTTTAATACCGCTTCTACTTCATCAAGTTCTAGGCCTTCAGTACCGACACTGTCTAAGATATCTTCGGGTGATACGGTTAAATAACCAGCATCATCTACCGCCTCAATAATAGCAATAGCGATAGTCTTATCGGTATTGGTGAAGGGCGTTAATTCCATTTGCCATAATAAATGATCTTGTATAGAGTCGGTAGTCTCACCTTGATAAGTATAATCATCAGCGGGACTGCTAACTGCACCAGTATTTGAAACACCAGCACTGTAACTATCTTCCCAGGTAGTATCGATATTAAGTTCTTCTGGTATGTCGTTTTTTTCCATCGCCTCAGTAGTCGATATTTCGTCTATACTGACCTTTTGATCTTCACTACCGTCGCTTGTTACTTGTTCAGTTGTTGTCTCATTTAGGGTGCTTGAAAAAGCTTCTTCGAGATTATTTTGTTCACTGCTACTTTCACTTTGGGCTCTTTCTTCAAGCTCAAGTAGTGGGTTGCTCTCTAAAACTTCTTGAATTTCTTGTTGTAACTCTAACGTCGATAATTGCAATAGCTTGATCGCTTGTTGCAACTGTGGGGTCATCGTTAACTGTTGTCCAATACGGAGCTGTAGTGTAGGGCGCATCTAGATTATATGATTTCCTATTTATTATTCTTAGTCGTTACATTTTTTAATGTATAACGACCTTTCTATTAACTGTTTAGCTAGTGTGATTAAATTATCACTTAACCTATAAATTAACTATAGCGTGAATTGTTCACCAAGGTATACATCTCTGACCTTTTGATTGGCAAGAATTTGATTTGCATTACCTTGTGCAATTATTTCACCGTGACTAACTATGTAAGCATGCTCACAAACGTCTAGAGTTTCTCTCACATTGTGGTCTGTGATTAATATACCTATGCCTCGTTCCTTTAATTGTAAGATGATTTTTTTAATGTCGCCAACCGAAATAGGGTCAACACCTGCAAAAGGTTCATCTAATAAAATAAATTGAGGGTCTGCAGCTAATGCGCGGGCAATTTCAACTCTTCGTCTTTCACCACCAGATAAGCTCATGCCAGTATTATTTTTGATATGACAAATATGAAATTCTTCTAAAAGATGTTCGAGTTTTTCAGCTCGCTGAGTTTCATTAAGCTCTTTACGTGTTTGTAATATAGCCATGATATTATCAGTAACAGTAAGCTTTCTAAAAATTGAGGCTTCTTGGGGTAAATATCCAATACCACTGCGGGCTCTTTCATGCATTGGTGCCAGTGTTAAGTCTTCACCATTGAGCTTGATTGTTCCATTGTCATTAGGTACTAAACCAACAATCATATAAAAAGAAGTAGTTTTTCCTGCACCATTAGGTCCTAATAAACCAACGATTTGTCCAGCATTAACTTGTAAAGTCACATTTTTGACAACTTGTCGACTTTTATAAGACTTGGATAGACCATCGGCAATAAGGGTATTAACCGGAGACTTTTGTTCGGAGTTAGTTGTCACCGCTATCACCTTTCTTGTTAACTACCTTGTCAGTCGCTTTTTCTGCTTTAAACTTTTGGTATGTTGCTTTCTTTTTTTTCAAAATCGTCGGTTGTAATATCGTAGTAACAGACTGATTGTTCGCACTTTTCGCTTCTAATTTTTCACTTAAGGTGTTGTAAGTTATTTCATTCCCACTTACTTCACTACCAGCTTGTTTGACCAAGGCATTACCTTTAATCTTGATCATATTAAAGTTTGGACTATAAGTAATCTCATCAGCTTCTAATTTAATTAAACTCCCATCTTCTAGTTCTTGTTGGAATATAGCAGGCTTACCTTTAGCTAAATAGGTATCATTTTTTTCGCCGCTATTGTTATCGACCACACTAAATACTTTAACTAGATCAGCGGTAATAGAGATAGAACCTTGTCGAATACTTACACTGTCTAAATAACTCGCTATTTTATTTTTTAGATCAGCAGCTTGTCGTTGTGACTTAATAGTAATCTCTTGCTCTAAATCTTTTTTAGCAGCTTGGACTGGGCTAAAAAAAACCAGACTACAACTTAGTGCTAATACTTTGAAGGTATTAGGAGTGAAGCTCTTACGTTTGAAGATATTACCTTTGCAGGTAATATTACGTAAATTAGCTTTCATCATATTTTTTATAAATAGTACGTTCATGCTGGGTTAGGGTCATTTGTTTAGTGTTTAAATCGATAATTAGTCCTGAGCCATACATGGTGAAGTCCTTTCCGACTACAACAACTGCTTGCTCCGAACTAATGATATTTGTTTTTAAGTCTAATGCTATAGTTTTACAATAAATTTCTTTAATTAAACTATCAATTGCAGTTGCTCTAATATGTACTTGGTTTTTCAGTTCTACACGGTTGTCTTTGTAAAGTGTCGCTTCTTGCGCACTAACCTTCCAAGGCTGACCTACTTTTTGTGGATATAAGGTATAATTTGGCAATTCAAAATAACTGACTTCCAAATCAGCATAATGCTCCATTCTTTGTGCTTCAATAGTGTGTGACAGTTGGCCTAGTTCATTATAAATCTTACTTTGTAATTGCTCAGCGATAAAGTCAGGACGCTGCTCATCAACAATTAAGGTATTTTGCTCAATTGTTGCTGTACGCCATTCAATAATGCCATAAACTAGCGCACTAAGCAGTAAGACAAATAGCGTTAGGCTATTTAATCTATTCATATACTTGCGCCTGAAGCACTAGCTAAGGTGCCTTGGCTTTGCATAATCAAATCACAGCTTTCTCGTACTGCGCCAAAACCTCCGTCAGTAAAGGTGGTGTAGTCAGCATTACGTAATATCAAAGGATGGGCATCAGCGACACTAATGCCAAGCCCTACAGCTTCAATACAAGATAAATCAGGTACATCATCACCTATGTAAGCGACTTCATTAAGGTCAATGTTCAATTGTTGAGTTAAATGGATTAAGGCTGGTAATTTATCTTCTTGGCCTTGAATAATATGTGCCACCTTTAATGCTTTCATACGGTTGGCAACAATTGCAGAGTTTCTACCCGTAATAATAGCAACATTAACACCACTAGCGCCTAGCGCTTTTATGCCGAAACCATCTTTAGTATGGAAAGCTTTGAGCTCTTCGCCATCATTACCTAAATATATTCTACCGTCAGAAAATACGCCATCAACATCACATACTAAGAGCCTTATTTGTTGAGCTTTAACTAAGATATTATTTTGGACATTACCATATAGGGTATTCATTAAAGCACTCCAGAACTTAAGAAGTCATGCATATTAATTGCGCCAACCAGCTTGTTGTTGTTATCGACAATTATTAGTCCGTTTATCTTATTGTCTTCCATTATCTTCAAGGCCTCTGCGGCTAGCATATCACTTTGCGCTACTCTGGGGTTATGTGTCATTACGGTACTGATACTATCACTATGAATATCGACTCTATTATCTAATACTCTGCGAAGATCGCCATCAGTAAATAAGCCAACTAGCTGTTGGTTATCATTAATTATAGCAGTCATACCTAAGCCCTTTAATGACATTTCAACTAGAGCATCTTTGATAAATGCATGTTCAGAAACCATGGGGATTCTTTCGTCTTGATGCATTATATCTTTTAGGCGAAGTAACAAACGTTTACCTAAACTGCCTCCTGGATGAGATAAAGCGAAGTCATCAGCGGTAAAATCACGCGCATTGAGTAGAGCGACAGCTAAAGCATCACCCATCACTAGGGTTGCCGTAGTACTTGACGTTGGTGCTAAACCTAGCGGGCAAGCTTCTGCGGAAACTTTAATACAGATATGGGTATCGGCTAACTTAGCTAAGGTAGACTCAGTATTACCTGTCATTGAAATTAATTTAGCGCCAATGCGTTTAATAACAGGGATTATGGCAAGAACCTCAGTGGTTTCACCTGAATTAGAGATGGTTAGTACCACATCATCACAGGTAATCATACCTAAATCACCATGACTGGCTTCTCCTGGATGAACAAAAAAAGCGGGTGTACCTGTACTGGCAAGTGTTGCTGCTATCTTACCGCCAATATGACCTGACTTTCCCATACCAATGACGATAACTCGACCCTTGCAATGAAACATGAGTTGACAAGCAAGCTCAAATTTATCATCAACATACTGTAATAGCTCAGCAATAGCTTGCTGCTCAATTTCAATAACGTTTTTTGCTAACTGTTTGAAGTTTTGTATCATGATTAATTTATATCAGTTCTTATAATTGACTAAAAAGTAATACTTGATAAGCGATAAAGCCTAACAGTAATAATGCACCTTTTGCCCGGGTAAGTCTAAAGGCACCAGAGTGTCGACTAAAACATAAAATATAGAGTAATAAAGTAACACCTAGCATAAAGGGTGCATCTCTACTGGCTGCTAAAGGATCAATGTCACCAGGAGCAATCAGACCCGCTATCGGTAATACTGCCAGAATATTGAAGATATTTGAGCCTATTATATTACCTAATGCTAAGTCATCTTCTTTTTTAATAATGCTCATAATGCTAGCGGCGAGCTCTGGTAAGCTAGTTCCTATAGCAATAATCGTTAATCCTATGACTAAATCACTAATACCAAAGGACTTAGCAATAAAAACAGCAGATTCAACCAAAAAACTCGCACTTAATGGTAATAAAATGATTCCAACAGCCAACCAAAGTAAGGATAATTTCATATTTACTGCTGGAGCAACATCTTGTTCGGCTGCAACAATCAAAGGATCATCACTAGGTTTACCTTTTGTTTTCTGCAACGTGATCACAAGCAGTGCGATAATATAAATGGCAAAACCAGACATTAATACAATACCTTCAACAAAACTTAAGTGATCATCAATAAGCAACCAATAACCTAAAGCGGTTACCGCTAGAATAAGGGGGATTTCACGTTTTATTGTTTGTGATGAGACGGTTAAAGGTTGTAACAAAGCGGTAATACCAAGTACCAAGGCAATATTGGTAATATTTGAGCCTATAGCGTTACCAACAGCGGTATCTGGATTGCCTTGCAATGATGCAGTTGCTGCTACCATCATCTCAGGCGCTGAAGAGCCCATGGCAACGATAGTCAAGCCCACTATCATTGGGGAAATACCTAAATTTCTAGCTAATGATGATGCCCCAAAAACGAATTTATCGGCGCTCCAAACCAAAACAATAAGGGCGATAAGTAATATAAAAATTTGTTCTAACATTAATGACTCCAAAGTGAAGCCTAAATTGTCGCTGGTTGTTGAGCAAAAAAGAAGTAAATAATGCGACCAAAATGAAAATAATATATTTATAGCCTTAGTTTTAGGCAAAAACGATCACTTTCTTACAATTTAACCCCCTATTCTTACAAAAATAGCGCTCTTATTAGTTTATTTATAATGAAGAATTATAAGCGCTAAGGTAAAATAACCAGCTATAAAATAGAATTTCTATTGCAAATCTAGGCAATAATTAACAGTGACGTTAAACGATGATAAACTCTGCACCTGAAATAAATTTAGTTGAAATTGAAAACCTAACCTTTAAACGAGGTGAGCGAGTCATTTATGACGATATCAGCTTATCTATTCCTAAAGGGAAAGTTAGCGCAATTATGGGACCTAGTGGTATTGGTAAAACAACCTTGCTGCGTTTAATTGGTGGTCAAATAAAGCCTGAAAGCGGCAATATACTTTTTGCCGGTAAAAATATTCCTATGCTCTCCCGTGCAGACTTATATGAAGCAAGAAAAGATATGAGTATGCTCTTCCAAAGCGGTGCGTTATTCACCGAAATGAGTGTTTACGATAATATTGCCTTTCCTATAAGAGAACACACTCAACTGTCTGAAGCCATCATTGAAAAAATCGTGCTAATGAAATTAGAAGCGGTTGGTTTACGAGGTGCAAGACATCTACAGCCTAGTGAACTTTCTGGGGGAATGGCACGTAGAGTAGCATTAGCGCGGGCAATAGCCTTAGATCCTGAGCTGATTTTGTATGATGAGCCTTTTGCTGGTCAAGACCCTATTTCGATGGGCGTTATTGTCCGATTAATTCGTTCATTAAGTGATGCTCTCGGCTTAACGTCTATTGTGGTTTCACATGATGTTCCAGAAATCATGAGTATCGCTGATTATATTTATATTGTTGCCGAAAAGAAAATCATTGGCCATGGTACACCTGAGCAAATAAGACTAGATAGTTCTCCTTTAGTGCAACAATTTATTCAAGGTGAAGCTGATGGCGCAGTACCTTTTCATTATGAGGCGCCGGCTTACAGCGATGAACTCATTAAAAAATCGTCAAAAAGAGTTAAATAAATGAACCAGTTTCAAGGCGGAAAATAGTGCAGCAGATACAGCTTTTAGGTAAGAAAACTCTAAATATGATCAGTGGTTTAGGTCGTGCAGTAATTTTGTTGGTTTCTGCATTAATTCATCTACCCAATATACGTAAAGGTACCCCTTTACTGATGCAGCAGCTTTACAGTGTCGGTGTCTTGTCTTTATTGATTATTGTCGTGTCAGGCACTTTCATTGGCATGGTATTAGCGTTACAAGGCTATACTATTTTAGTAGGCTACGGCGCTGAAGCTAGCTTAGGTCCTATGGTTGCATTATCATTGTTACGTGAGCTTGGCCCCGTGGTTTCTGCATTATTATTTGCAGGTAGAGCCGGCTCAGCACTTACCGCAGAAATAGGTTTAATGAAAGCTACGGAACAGCTATCAAGCTTAGAGATGATGGCTATTGACCCTTTAAGACGAGTGATTGCACCGCGTTTTTGGGCTGGATTTATTAGCTTACCTTTATTAGCCGCTATTTTTTCTATGGTCGGTATACTTGGTGCGCATGTTGTTGGCGTTAACTGGTTGGGTGTTGATGGCGGAACTTTTTGGTCGGTAATGCAAGACCAAGTCGACTTTGAAAAGGATATCCTTAACGGTATAATTAAAAGTATCGTCTTTGCTTTTGTGGTGATGTGGATAGCGGTGTACAAAGGTTATGATTGTGAACCAACTTCTGAAGGTATTAGTCGGGCGACTACCTCAACGGTAGTTCAATCATCCTTGTTAGTTTTATTTTTAGATTTTATTTTAACGGCATTAATGTTCGTAAAGTAGTGAATACTATTAAGTAACTACTGCATATTGTTGTCCCATTTAACTTTAGTGTTTATTTTTTATTACAAGGCGTTGGTGAAATACATGGTGTCAAAGAAAGTAGAATTATTGGTAGGGTTTTTTGTTGCATTAGGTCTTGCTGCCTTATTGATGTTGTCGCTTAAAGTTGCAAACTCAGGTATGGGTAGTGGTGGCGCAAGTTATCAACTTTTTGCTAAATTCGATAATATTGGCGGCTTAAAAGTGCGTTCACCTATTAAAGTAGGTGGGGTTGTTGTCGGCCGTGTTAGCGATATCTCATTAGATAAAGAAGATTATACTCCTGTGGTTACTCTGGAAATTTATACACAATATAATGAATTCTCAGAAGCTACCTCTGTAGCTATACTAACTGCAGGTTTGTTAGGCGAACAATATTTAGGTATACAACCTGGCTTTGTTGATGAATCTGTTGATACATTACAGCCAGGTGATTTTATTGAAGATACCAAGCCTGCATTAGTATTAGAAGAGTTGATTGGTCAGTTTTTATTTAGCCAGGGAAGTGGTGAGGAGTAATAATGAGTATATCTAAATTTAGTACAGGTAAAATATTTTATAGCTTAGCCATTGGCCTGATGTTTAGTGGCAATGCCATTGCAACTTCTCAAAATGCAACTAAATTACCTTCTCAAGCTACTGAGCTACCAGCAAAGACAACACGGCTAGCTATCGATCAAACTAATCCATACATAATGATAAAAGGTGCGGCGGAACAGACCTTTAAGCGCTTTGCTAGTGAGCAACACGCAATTCAACAAAACCCTAATTTGTTAAAAGATATAGTGCGAGAAGAACTGATGCCCTATATTAATTATAAGTACTCTGCTTTTAAAGTTATTGGAAAGCACTTAAAGAAAACGACAGATGTCGAACGACGTGCATTTGTGCCTGTTTTTCGTGAGTATCTAGTGAGTTCTTATGCCCAAGTATTTACTTTGTATGATAATCAAGCGGTAAACTTCTCCCCAGAAAGATCTTTTGAAGGTAAAAGAATCGTTGCGGTCAATACAAGTATTATTATGGTTGGTCGAGATAATATAGATGTAGCATTTAAAGTTAGGCTGAACAAGAGGACTAAACAATGGCAAGCGTTTGATATGGTCGCAGAAGGTGTTAGTTTACTCGACTCAAAGCAAGCTGAGTTAGGTAGTATTATCAGACAAAAAGGCTTGCCTTACGTTACCAAATTACTAAAAAGAAAAAGTACTCGCGATATTATTTTTAAAAATCGTACAACAAAAACTGAAAGTACAACAGTAAAAAAAGAACAGCAAGGATAAATAGTGAGTAAAGCGAATATAGTTCTTAATCATGGTACCCTTAGTATCTCTGGTCAATTAAGCCGCCATACTGTTGCGGATATAAAAAGTACTGAGTATGTCGATTGGTTTGCCCATGGTGCTGTTAAAGTTGATTTAAGCAATGTTAGTAAGGTAGATACTGCCGGTCTTGCTTGGTTTTTTTACCTTTTAGAGCAGGCTGTATATTACTCGTGCCAGTTGAGTTTTAGTAATATACCTGAAAAATTAACTAAACTAATCACCCTAAGTGGCGTAGATGGTCTATTACCTATAGCATGTGATTAGTATCATAAAAATAATGAACAAAGGAGACTCCCTTGGAAGTTGGTGAGATTGAAATATTAGTAAATAAATTAATAAATGAAGCCCTTGAACTTGACGAAGTGCATGTGACTTTTGATGGCTCTCAATGTCGAATTAATGCTGTAAGTGATATGTTTGATGACTTAAGTCGTGTTAAACGTCAACAAGCCGTTCTTAAGCCATTAGCCGATATTATCAAAGATGGTACAATACACGCAATTACTGTGAAAACATTTAATAAAGTACAGTGGCAACGCGATAAATTATTTAATAGTTAATATTAATACTAACTATTATAAGTAATAGTGTTACTAATTTATATTTTTAATGCCTAGCTTTTTACTGCTGGGCATTTTTGTGTATACTGGTTCGATGTCTTTTATCTTTTTTAAGTAAGTAGTAGTTATTTTGGACGCATTTAAAGTTATTGGTGGTAAACCTCTTCACGGTGATGTCGTGATCTCTGGAGCAAAAAACGCAGCTCTCCCTATTTTGATGTCAGCACTATTATCTAAGACACCTATTGTTTTTAGTAACGTACCGCAGCTCAATGATATTTTAACAACAGTTAAGTTATTAGGTCAGTTAGGTGCTAAAACTAAATGGCTTAACGAAGACAAACTTATGATCGATGCCAGCAGCATTGATACTTGTCGTGCGCCTTATGATTTAGTAAAAACTATGCGAGCTTCAATTTTAGTACTTGGTCCATTACTTGCTCGTATGGGACATGCTGAAGTTTCTTTGCCAGGAGGCTGTGCCATCGGCGCAAGACCTGTGAATTTACATATTCAAGGCCTAAAATTGATGGGCGCTGATATTAGCGTTGAAGACGGTTATATTATTGCCAAAAAGCAAGGGCGTTTAACGGGCGCAACTATCTTGATGGACATGGTTAGTGTAACAGGTACTGAAAACTTAATGATGGCCGCTGCATTAGCTGATGGTATTACCGTTATTGAAAATGCTGCACGTGAGCCTGAAATTGTTGATCTCGCTAATTGTTTGATTAGCATGGGCGCTAAAATTACTGGTGCGGGTTCGAATACCTTAATTATTGAAGGTGTTAGTGAACTGTGCGGTAAAGAATATACTGTTATGCCTGACCGTATCGAAACAGGGACTTTCTTAGTCGCAGCTGCCGTTACCCAAGGTCATATCAAATGTTTAAATACCGATCCTAAGGCCTTAGAAGCGGTATTAAGTAAATTAGAAGAAGCAGGTGCCACAATTACCACTGGTGATGACTGGATTGAATTAGAAATGACATCTCCAGCGAAAGCTGTCAATGTGATAACTGCACCTCACCCAGCTTTTCCTACTGATATGCAAGCGCAGTTTATGACTATGAATGTGCTAGCCGAAGGTACTGCTACCGTTATAGAAACTATTTTTGAAAATCGTTTTATGCATGTACCAGAATTACAACGTATGGGTGCAGATATAGCGTTAGAAGGTAATACTGCTATTGTTAAGGGTGTTACTAGCCTAAATGGTGCTCAAGTGATGGCAACTGATTTACGGGCTTCAGCAAGCTTAGTGATTGCAGGTTTAGTAGCAAAATCACCAACACAAGTTGACCGTATTTATCATATTGACCGCGGCTACCTTTGTATCGAAGGTAAGCTACAAGCTTTGGGCGCCGATATTACCCGTATAAAAGTTGATTAATCATTGTTAGACCACAGTGTAATGTATTAACAGATTTGTTAGTAATATTACCTAAAAAGGCTAGTGTTTTAATACGCATTAGCTTTTTTTATACGCGTATTATTAAACTTGTTATCTGGTTATGGGTAGGAATAGCTAATCAGGGAAGGTGCTCTATTGAGTAATAGTAATTATTAGCATTGAGAACAACGTCAAGGTAGAGCATGTTTATTAACATAAGTAGTTAATCTTAATATAATATATAACATACAATGCACATAGTGCCAGTTTAATAAGTTTTGATATTTTTAGGTATAGGAAGTATAAATAGTTGAGACGATAGGTTGAATAAGAAGAATAAAATTTAGTTCTCTTCGTATACTTATACAAATCACTAAATTTAGACAATAAAAAAGGACATCCGATTAAGGTATGTCCTTTGTTAACATCTTTAGATTTATTACTGAGTTAAGACTCAAATAACGAAGCTAACTATTGCTGATTAAAGAGCAACGATGTTTTCAGCTTGAGGTCCTTTCTGACCGTCAGTAACTGTAAATTCAACTTTTTGACCTTCAGCAAGAGTTTTAAAACCGTCACCAACGATAGCGTTGAAGTGAGCAAAAACGTCTGGACCGTTTTCTTGCTCGATGAAACCAAAACCTTTAGCTTCGTTAAACCATTTTACTGTACCAGTAGTTGTAGACATAAGTGTATCCTATAAATATTTAAGAGTAATAATACTAACAAGCATTTGCATAAAGCTAAGCTGTTAAGGTTTGCTAAAAAGAGTTGCTATTACTTATAAATCAGGACGTGTTACAGATATCTTATCTAAAGTAAGCATGAGATAACATCGAAATGGTGTACAAAAAAATAAACTAACTTCAAGCTGAGTGCATTATATAGTTAACAAAGGGTATGTCAACCATTACCATAGTTAAAGCTGCAAGTATAAATATAAAAACAGACTTGCAGCGATAATGTATCGTTATAATTTAAACTCCTGAACTGATTGTTGTAACTCTTCAGCTAAACGAGCCACTTCACTACTTGATATCGCCGTTTGTTGCGAGCCGGCACTGGTTTGCTCTGCAATAGTCACGATAGATTCAAGATTCTCACTAATTTCATGAGCTACTACGCTTTGTTCTTCAGCCGCTGTCGCGATTTGTGAACTACGATCAAAGGCCTCATGTACTGCATGCGTAATAACTTCGAGGGCTTTATCAGCTTCTTCACTTTGGTTTACACAATCAGTTGCTTTCGACTTACCAGCATCCATAACCGTTACAGCCTTACCTGCACCAGTCTGTAGTGCTTCTATCATGTTTTGAATTTCAGAAGTTGATGTTTGTGTTCTACTTGCCAACGTTCTTACCTCATCAGCTACTACAGCGAAACCTCGGCCTTGTTCGCCAGCACGGGCGGCTTCAATAGCAGCGTTTAATGCAAGTAGATTGGTTTGGTCTGCAATACTACGAATTACATCAAGAATACTACCTATTGAGGCACTGTCTTGTTGTAATTGATTAATAACTTGAGCTGCGGCATCCACTTCATTAGCAAGTAGTTCAATAGTTTTACGATTTCTAGATGATATAACTTTTACACGTTCAGCTTCATCATCGGCATGCTTTATTTCGCCTAGGGCATCATTAGCACTGGCAAGTACACTTTGTGCTGTGCTACTCATTTCGGTTGTTGCAGAGGCTGCTTGTTCTACTTGATTACGTTGCTCTTCAATTGCTGTGGTACTTTGTGCGGTAACCGCTGAAGTTTGTTCGGCAGCAGCAGCAAGCTGAGCTGAGCGATTTACAATACTTTCAATCAGATTACGTAAGCTATCAATTAATAAATTACAATTTCTAGATAGTTGGGCGAACTCATCATTACCCTTTTCATCAAGTTTCATTGAAAGATCACCCGACGAAACTATATTAAGCATTTCATTAACGCGTGCTAATGGGCGAGTTATACCAATAAGAGTAACTCTGGCAATAATTAGCGCAACAGCAATTGAGATAAGCATAATGATAGTTGTTTGAGTACTACCACTGTTAACGGAATCCTCAACTAGTTGACTAGCTTCGATGGTAGTTTGGTTAGCGAGTTCAATTTGATTATCTAATACTTGGTTAACCTTTATGGCTACTTTCTCTTCCTTTATTAACATGGCGGTAGCTTGTTGATTAGCTTGCAGTTGTTTTGCCTTATGAGATAATATGCCATCATATTTTGAAAGTAGGTTTTGGATATCGGTAAATGCTGCAGTAATGTCTTGAGAAATATCTTCAATGTCATGGGTATTCAGTTCAGTAATAATACTGTCCACTGACCCTTTCGCTTCATTTAGGCTACGGGACAATTCACTTTCGATAAGCTGAGCAGTACTGTCATCGATAATATCGCGGTACTCGAAAGCAGAAGAAACAATAGAGTTAAATTGATTTTCTAATTGCTCACTTAAACTGATTACACGTTGAAGCTTGCTATCAGCGAGTTCATGATCAGCTAAATCTAGTAGTAGCATAATGGTGTCATCAGCTTTTTCTTCTAAAATATCAACTTTATCAGTCAATAGCTGTTGTTGTTCGATACTTATTTTATGGTGATTAAACAAACCAAGATTAGCATCATGAAAACTTGAATAGAGTTGGTCTACTTGAGTCAAGTTCGTCAATAACTGTTGTTCAGAAGCTACAATTTGCTTTAACGCTGATAACTGTTCGGTAAACTGGACTTTTATATTTTTATATTTTCTAAGATTATCTGCTAATATTTCAAGATCCGTTTGATAATAGCCTTTTAACGCTAGGTTAGTCATTTTACTTAGTTCGAGGGCAAGCTTATTACTGGCTTTGAGTGTTGGAATCGCCAAGGTATTCTGTTGCTGTGTCGACTCGCTG
>JBKEHN010000041.1:0-20738 GCA_046710905.1 Colwellia sp. | reverse complement strand
AAAAAAGCTGATATTACCTTTTGGATCGCCTTGGTATCTGGCTTTTAATCTCGCTTTGGTCAGTTCGAAGTCTAAACTCGGGGGTAAGGGCCTTGCTGGATAATTTAATGCGCGTTGACGAGCATCGGCAATACGAGATTCCGGTAGTGGGTGGGTAAGTAACATAGCTGGTGGCTTGCTAGCATAGCGGTATTTAGTAGACATTTTACTAAAAAAGCTTGCAGCACCTTGAGGATCAAAATTACTACTGGCCAACAAGGCAATACCAACTCTATCGGCTTCTTGTTCATTACCACGCGTGTAATTAATACTCGCTTGTTGAGAAACCGCCATACTCGCACTTAGTGCAGCCATTCCAACTGTTGGGTTAACTAAAGTAAGTAGTATACTAGAAAGCATGGCTGCCATGGTTAAGCTTTGTGTTTGGCTTTGTGATTCGAGTCGACGTGCTAAATGGCGCTGGGTAACGTGTGATATTTCATGAGCAATAACTGAGGCTAATTCACTTTCAGTATCAGCAGTGGTTACTAAACCACTATGGATGCCTACGTGACCACCAAAAAATGCAAAAGCGTTTAATTCGTTATTATTGATCAGGAAAAACTCAAAAGCATAATTAACCCCTTGAGCATTTTTAACTAGGGAGTTACCTAAATGGTTTATGTATTCTATCAGCACGGGATCTTGAACGAGTGGTTGTGAACCACGTAATTGGCGCATCATCGCTTGACCAATTTGCAGCTCTTTATCTATTGATAATACGCTGTAACCAGAAATACCTATATCAGGTAATTTATTTCTATTGTTCTGATTATCAATGGCGCTAGCATTAAAACTAGTGGCCGTGGCAATACCTAATGTTAATAACAAGGTAATAAACATGGGTTTTAGGTTAAACAATATTACATCCTAGGGTCATAATTTAATTGTACGCGAGTGATTAAGTTCACTTAGGCTTATTGGCTAAGAATATTACCATTTCTTTTAGCTATTTCTTGGTAAAACTCGGCAATATTATAACCTTTGACCGTAATGATTTGAAAAGATTCGCTCAAAATCGTAATTAATTGTTCAACTTTGTAGTGTGCGAATTTTAATAGTGCTATATCCGCTTCATCACCGTGTTGAAAACAGTAAATAGTAAAAGCAATTAAGTTATTAATTCGAAAAAGCATTTGCATCTTTTCAGGAAACCAATGCTTAAAAGGGCAGTTACCTTCTTGAATCATACTCATACTGACAACTTTACCATTGATAACAGGAAAACAATGTAACTCGTAGCCCATATCATTAAACTCATGGCGCAAACTAATTTGTGGCTTGTTTTTTAGTTGAATACTACCATCAACACCTTTACTTGCACCTAATAAGGGTAAGTTCCAGGTGTCTGAGTTTAAAATCTGCTTATAGGCACTATCAAAACCATGGGTAAGTATGCCATCTAAATCACCTAATGATGAGGCAAACAGATGATAAAGAGCTGAGGTCTCTCCCCAGTTTATTTTCTTTTTATACGCATTAATTTCTTTTAAGTTAGCTGTTCGACTTAATGAGCTCATTTAATTAATACTCCTAGCAAAAAATTGATTTTCATAAGACTTCCCTATACAGGTAGGCTATTATAACTTGAATTAGCACAAAGGATTAATTGTCGCAAATTAGTGAATTAAACTAAAGCGATGTTTTAATATTATATGATTTATAAATATGATGGTAGAGGAGAGAAATGTCCTGTACCTTTAGTTAATTTACGTATGTTACTAAAAAAAATGCAAGGTAGTGATCAATGTATCATTAGTATTGATGATATCGGCTCCATTATGGATATCCCTAAATTATTGGATAAACAGGGTTATTGTTATCAAGAACATACCATTAAAAATGGTATCGTCGAGATAAAAATTGATGCACTCAAGCGCAATGATTCAGAATTAAAGAAATAGGTAGTTATGTTTAAGTTATTTAGTGATTGGTATACCCGTAAGTTCTCAGACCCTCATGCGGTCACTTTAGTTGTTATTTTAATCTGTATTGCACTGTTTATTGCTTTGTTTAGTAGTTTACTGATGCCGGTATTTGTCGCTATAGCATTAGCTTTTTTGTTAGACCTGCCGGTTAATAAACTAATGCAGAACTCAATGTCGCGTTCCAGTGCAACAGTCGTCGTTGTCGTCACATTTATAGGATTTTCCTTATTAGCAGTATTAGGATTAATGCCTCTTATTTGGAAACAAAGTAGTAATTTATTGCAAGAAATACCGCATATGATTACTCAGGTACAAGTCTACTTAATGACCTTGCCTAAAAAATATCCTGATTTAGTCGATGTAGCTCAAATAGAAAGTTTTATTGTCCTAGTCAATGATAATTTACTTGAATGGGGACAGTTAGCACTTAAAGCTTCATTAAACTCTATTTCTGATATTGTCGCTTTAATGGTTTACCTCATTCTTGTACCACTAATGATATTTTTCTTCTTAAAAGATAAAACAGAGTTAATGAGCAGTATTACCCATTTCTTACCTAAAGAGCGCCGTATGGCGATTAAGGTAAGCCAAGAAATGAACCAACAAATTTTAAATTATATCCGTGGTAAAGTGATTGAAATTCTTATTGTTGGCACATCAACGACTATTGCTTTTATTTTCCTTGATTTACAATATGCCTTATTACTAGGTGTTTTAGTCGGATTGTCTGTACTGGTACCCTATGTTGGCGCGACCGTTGTAACCTTGCCTGTTATGTTGGTAGCACTTTTTCAATTTGGATTTAGTAGTGAGTTTGGTTACGTTATGCTTGCTTATGGTATTATTCAAGCTGTCGATGGGAATGTTATTGTGCCTTTACTTTTTTCTGAGGCGGTTAATTTACATCCTGTTATTATTATCATAGCGGTGATATTTTTTGGTGGCTTATGGGGCTTTTGGGGCGTATTTTTTGCCATTCCGCTAGCAACCCTAGTGAAGGCGGTAATAAATGCCTGGCCGACAATACCGGATACGCAAAGTGTTAGTGAAGCCGAGTCATAGTTGAGTTATTAAGAAAGTAACATGGAGTTAATATGGGGCTAATATGGAATTAACGTACACCCAAAGACTGATGCCTGCACATAAGCGTATGGCACTTGTTGCTCATGATAATAAAAAAGCAGATTTGATCGCTTGGGCACAAAAACGAAGTGATGATTTAAAGTTTCACCATTTATTCGCTACAGGTACCACGGGTAACTTATTAAGTTCGGCTATTAGTTTACCGGTAAAGTGTTTATTCTCTGGGCCAATGGGTGGTGATCAACAGTTAGGCGCATTAATCGCGGAAGGCGAGATTGATGTGATGATCTTTTTTTGGGATCCGTTAGATGCAGTGCCCCATGATCCTGATGTGAAGGCGTTGTTAAGATTAGCTGCCGTATGGAATATTCCCGTAGCGACCAATAAATCAACGGCCAACTTTCTAATGGACTCTGAGTTAATGACTCAAGAGAGTTTTATTGAAATTCCAGACTATGCCGCTTACTTAGCTAATCGTACTAAGTAAGCGCTAGTGTAATAAGCAAAATTAACTAAATAGTTATTTTCGATAATTTATAAAGTAAAAAGTTAATGACTCAATTCATTTAAAACTGCTAAAACAACATCATGGTGTTCTTTAGTTTTAAATTTATTAAAAACATGACTGATTTTTCCATCAACACCAATTAAAAAGCTTAAACGGTGAATACCATCGTATTCTTTGCCCATAAACTTCTTTAAACCCCAAACACCAAAGTTATCGGCTACTTGGTGATCAACATCAGATAACAGTGAGAAGTTTAAACTATCACGTTCGCAAAACTTAGTGAGACGTTTTACTTCATCAGGACTGATACCAAAAACAACCGTATTTAATGCGGTAAGTTCGGCCTTTATATCGCGTAACCCTTGTGCCTGAACGGTACAACCCGGAGTCATAGCTTTAGGATAAAAATAGACAAGTACCTGCTTTTTACCTATGTAATCAGCTAATGAGATTGATTCATCATTTTCATTGTTTAGGGTAAATAGTGGTGCGGTATCACCAACGTTTAAAGTATTCATAATAAAGTCACTTTTATTTGTTTATTTGAAAGAGATTATTGATGCTAGTTACAATAAGTTAGCATTTGCTTTTTTGATCAGACCTTGTACATCTGTTTGTTGACAAAGCTCTAGGAAGTCACGTTCTAGTTCATCTATACTGATTTTTTCCGTTAGAGCAAACAATATATTAGCGCTCATATGATTGGTTTTCGGATCGATTTCCGACTTTAACGAAGAGATATCTATTTTACGCGTGGCAAAAAAGGCGGTCATTGATTTTAGAATGCCTGGTTGGTCTATACCAGAATATTCTGCTTGGTAATGTTTTACTAAGTCAAAAGTTCTATGGCCTGAAGTACGCTTCATCATAGTGATTAAATCTAAACTATGGGCTAGCTGTGGTATTCTAACTTCAATCTTATTAATCGCTCTGGTATCACCAGTAAGTAACATAATAAAAGTAAATTCAGAGCCAAAAATAGCCATTCGACTGTCTAATATATTACATTCGCATTCACTTGCTAATTTAGTTAATTCACTAACACAACCAGTTCGGTCTGATCCCATCGCTGTTAGTACTAAATACTTTGACATTCATTGCGCCTAAGTTGTCATCAAAGGCGCATTGTAACTGATCACGATTAAAGTTGGAATCATCTTACATTTTTGTGGTCATATAACTTGTGTTTGTAAAATCAGCCAAGTACCATGGGGCGCAATATTAGCCCTGTCTTATATTAAATTGTTTTTAGTGTTTTTTAGTGAGCTTAGAGGGTTTTGACTATCAATAACCTAAGCCACAGGAGTTTTAATGAGTTGTAGAGCATTTTATTTATCACTGTTAGCCTTGTCACTAACAGCTTGTGGATCTGTTAACAATAAACAAGCACAAGGTAGTTTTGATTATCAGAATAAGCCTGAAGCTAACGATCTCGTGATTCCAGCTAATTTGAATAAACCAAAGCAGGCAAAAGACTTTTTCGTTACTAATAAGATAAACCATCAAGGTCCTGTCGGTAAGGATATGGATATTCGGGCACCATCTTTAGTTATGCCAGTTGCTGCATCTTCACGGGTTGTTGATGAATCAAGTATCGCTATTATTTGGTTTGATAAGGTATTGGAAGAAAAAGACTTATTGGAGTTTATTGAAAAAGTCGTTAAAGAACAATTGGCTGAAGATCAGATTAGCTTTAACTACATTGAGGAAGATATAGAAGTTACCTTAAGTAAAGTTATTGAAGGTGCTAGCAGTTTAAAAGAAACGAGTATTAAACGTGAAGGCATTAAGACAGCCATTATTGAGTCTGATTGGTATCATAATGAAATTGATGTTGGTTGGATTTTTACTGATATTCAGTTCTCTAAGAGTTTACGTTTCCGTTACCAATTACTTGCTAAACCCCATGGTCGAAGTGTTTCATTGCGAGTTTCCTTAGTAGATTTCATTAAAACAGATGATAAAGGTGGTAGTAAAACCATGGACCCTATTGATAAGCAACGCGCTGAAAAAGCGATGCTTAATGAATTAATAGCTGCCGTTGATTATAACTATCGTGTTCAACAACGAGTAGATCGTTTAACTCGTGCTAATCAAAAGTTAGTAAAAATAGGTAAGAATATAGAAGAAGAACCCGCTTATGTGGTTGAAATGGGCTTAGATGATTTATGGGATAATATGCCACTATTCTTCGAAAAAAATGGCTTTACTATTACTGATCTTAACCAAGATAAAAAGATTTACTATGTAGATTTTATTCAACCAGATACCAGTATATGGGACAGTATTTGGGGTGATGATGTACCAGTAGTCGATGTAAATGATGCTCATTATCAATTTTTATTAGCGCCGCTTGACGAACTTAACCATAAGACGGCGGTAACCATTTATAATGCTGCAGGAGAGCCATTGCCACTTGAAACATTAGAACGCATTTTCCCTGTAATTGAAAAAGGGTTATCGTTTAGAGATGTTTTCTAGCATTAATCAAGTTAAATAGGTTATAAAGTCAAATATGTTAATGATTTTTGGTTATATAACGTTGTAGACATAAAATCTCTACTAGGTAGAGTTTTTATGTCTAGATATTACTGTTTATTTTTGGTGGTTGTTTCAATAGATTGCATTTTATGAGTACTTTTATTTGTTCTGGGTAGTGTCTCTTCTCGGTCATTTAAACTTTTTTTACGCATTCTTTGTTTTGAACTCTTTTGAAATGTACTCAAATTTCCGATGATAATAACGACTGTTATTACTATCGTAATAATAGCTAACCAATTGTCCATTGGGCTGCCTCTTGGTAAGTTAGTGAAGTTAGATTAGTCTATTAAGATGACTATTTTGGCACTGTAACATTTGTTGGTGCATCACAAACATTGTTAATATAACGCTTTGCTAGGTCATCGATATTTTCAATAATGATATGTTTACCTAATATCGCACTGTTGTTGAGTGCCTCTACTAGCAATTCAACATCAAATGCTTGTTGATATTGTTGAGCTAATGGCAAGTAAGATAAGTGCCAAGGCTCTTCGGCAACCCCCCCTTGAAAGTGTGCATAAGGAAAATAAAAGCCAAACTGGTGCGCGTATTGGCCAAGCCAAGCAGATAACTTTGCTAATGGTCCTTGTTTACTGTATTCCCATGGCTCGAGTTGCAATTGATAATCTTTAGCTAATAAATTTGGCGCGTACACATCAATGTCACTACCCCAATGATGTCGGCTTGCCCCAGGTAGGGCAGAATAAAGTAAAATGCTGTGAGCTAATTCAAGCGGAGATAAGTGTGCTGAAGATATAACGTTCCCCGCATAATTCTTAATCGATGTTTTCCCTGAAAACTTGTTATTCCATAACATAAGTTGTCGGTCAAACGATCGAAATCCACTGGCAATTTTTAGTTCTATTGCATCTTTTTTAGCTGCGTTTACCATACGTTCCAAGTCGCATTTCATCTCTTTATGAATAGCAACGCGTTCACTTACATAGTGCAAGTGTACGTCGGTTTGACCCAGTAATTGAGCGGAATTAATGTGATCGCTCGTTAGCATTGCAAAATCAACCCTTATGACTAATTAAATAGATGGTTAGCTAAAGAAAGAACTAAGTAATTGTTTTATGCGTACATAAAACATTAACTAAACAATGATAGTAAATATCAACGAGTTTTTCTAAATCATCACAACAAACCGATTCATTTACTTGATGAATAGTTGCATTACAGGGTCCAAGTTCAATAACTTGTGCTCCAGTTGGCGCGATAAATCGACCATCTGAGGTACCACCTGAGGTAGATAATTGAGTTTCTTTACCAGTTACTGTCAGTATTGCTTGGCTAACAGCGTTTAAGAATCCGTGCTCTGAGCTAACATGCTCAGTAATAAATGGCTTACCATTAAATGTCCACTTTATATCATAATCAAGTTGGTGTTTATCAAGGAGTGACTCTACTTGCTTAACAATAATTTGGTCTGTTAATTCAGTGCTATAACGCAAGTTAAATAAGGCATTTAGATGTCCAGGAACAACATTCGTTGCCCCAGTACCGGCATTAATATTAGACAGTTGAAAGCTGGTTGCCGGGAAGTAATCATTACCCTGATCCCATTCCACTAGGCTTAACTCGGTTAATGCCGGCATAGCTAAGTGAATAGGATTTTTGACATGCTCAGGGTAGGCAACATGGCCTTGTTTCCCCTTAATATCTACTTCAGCTGAAATCGACCCGCGTCGACCATTTTTGACGACATCGCCAACTGAGTCAGTACTTGAAGGCTCACCAACAATACAGTAAGTGATTTTTTCATTACGCGCTTCTAAGGTATCAATCACTTTAGTGGTGCCATTGATAAATGGCCCTTCTTCATCACTTGTTATTAAATAGGTAATTGAACCTTGATGATCAGGGTGATCTTGAACAAAGCGCTCTGTCGCGACTATCATTGCCGCCAGGCTACCCTTCATGTCTGAAGCACCGCGGCCATATAACATACCATCGATAATTGTAGGCTCAAATGGTGGCGTATTCCATAATTCGAGATTACCGGCAGGTACCACATCGGTGTGGCCAGCAAAACAAAACACTACATCGTTTTCTTTCTTGGTTTCAGTGCTATCACGACGAGACCAAAGATTTGTGGTATCAGCAAAAATCATACTTTCATTAGTAAATCCTAGCTTTGCTAATCGCTGTGCCATCAGTTTCTGACAACCAGCATCTTCAGGTGTAACTGAAGCTCGAGACATTAGATCTATTGCTAATTCGATAACAGCGCTTTGATTTTTTTGTTCAATTTGACTCACAAGGACTACCCTTACTTAATTTCAATGAAGTGTTTTTAGTGACGTATTTTTAATCGAAAAAATGAATTATTTATTAGCGAAAAGAGTTTGGTACTGATCAACTTTAAAACCAAGGTTGAGTTCACCATTTAATGGCAATAGTGGTCTTTTAAGCAGTGTAGGTTGCTCAAGCACTGCGGCAAACATCACGTCATCAGTTAAGTTGTTTTTTATTTCATCGGGCAGGTTACGAAAGGTTGTGCTGCGCTTATTTAATAATAAAGACCAATCACTTTGATTAACAAAGTCGGTTAATAATTCAGTGGTTAACGGTTGCTTTTTAAAGTCATAAAGCTGATGCGCTATGTCATTGGCTTCAAGCCATTTAATGGCCTTTTTAACGGTATCACAATTTTTTATGCCGTATAAAGTAATCATTTTTTAGCGCTGCTAATAGTTAATAATCAAGGCTTAATATGATACCAGAAACGATAGGCTATATCCGCTTTTCTTCAGATAGCAGAGTGTCAAACCGGCAGATATAGTATTTTAATTTAACATTTTCAACTGGTATTATTTTGCTCGTAAATTTATTGTTGAAATATACAACAGACTTTGACTTAAATAGAATCTACCAAAGTGAGTTTTATAGCAATGATCATTAAGACAAACCCCGACACTTTATTAATTTTCTGTTTTTGTTTATTGAAGCGAGGCAGAATTTTTGGGTGCGATAAGAATAAAACAATACCGCTGTACCAGATGAAATGTGCCAACATAATGATCAATCCATAAGTCATTTGTATTATTAAGGCTGTATCTATCGATACAACTTGGGTAAAAATGCTCAAGAAAAAGATAGATGTTTTAGGATTTAATATATTGCAAGTAAAGCCTAAACGTAATGCCTTAAAAGATGATGTTTGCGCAGTTTTATTGTTTTGATTTTTATTTAAAAGCGTAGCTGTTGTTAATAACTGCCAGGCAATATAAATAACATATATGGCACCTAAATATTTAATGGCTGTAAATAACCATGGCGAATTTGTAATAATTACCGCTAATCCTGCAATTGAATAACTGGCATGAATACAAACAGATAAACACATACCCAAGCTCATATATAAACCGGCTAAACGGCCATTATAGATACTGGTAGGTGTTACCATCACAAAGTCTGCTCCTGGTAACATAGCCATAAAAATAGCGATAGTACTTACCGCAATAATTTCTACCATAGAAGTATTTATTAGTACTTCCATATTTTCCTCTTATAATGTTAAGTCTGCTCAAGCAAGCCACTTATTACTCTATAACTAACTGAATCTATGAAATATTTAAAACAATATAGATATTTGTAAAAAGACTCATGCTTGATGGACACAAATAAATGAATCGCTTTATTATCTGATATGGCGATTTTGGTTACTGTGATTGAGTAGGGGAACTTTAGTAAAGCAGCAAGTAGGGGTTACCCCCTCAGCAGTTAATCGTCAAATTAGTCGATTAGAATATGCGTTAGGTATCATACTGTTACAGCGTACTACCAGACAATTGGCGTTAACTGAGTCCAGGGAAATAACATTTGATTATTACAAAAAGATGGTTAAGTCTGCTGAAAAAGCGGTAAATGCCAGTCGCTCTGTAACATCGACGGCAAGTAGATTATTGAGAGTGTCTGCACCAAAATCAATAGCGAATCAGGTATTACCACCACGCTTTATTGAGTTTTTAAAATGTTATCTAGACATTCTGTTACATTTTAAAGTAACCGACCGTATTTTAGATCCCATTCATGACGGTGTTGATTTCTTAATTCATATTAATGACTATCCAATTGAAGCGTTGGTAAATGTTAAAATTGGTGGTGTTGAACAGGTATTATCTGCCAGTCCTGATTTCCTTGCGAACCATACTCTGCCAACACACCCCGATGATTTAAAATATTTATCGTGTATTTGCTTAGGCGAAAATATGATAGATAATCGTTAGCGATTTAGTAATAAAAATCAAAAAACAACCGTAGAAGTAACAGGACCGTATTTACTTAATCACAGTGAAATACGTCGAGATGCCATTGAACAAGGCTTTGGTGTCGGTTCTTTACCCGATTACACCGCGCAAAAAGGGATTGAAGCGGGAAAACTCATTCTATTATTGAAAGATTGGCATTTACAATGCAGTTACCACGGTGATATTTGTTTGCAGTATGTGCAAAGTAAATATATGGCTAATAAAAATCGCGTGTTTATCGACTTTATTAAATAAAAAGCATTGGAAATTCAGTAGGATCGGTAAGCAAGGCGTCGACTATACTTTTCTGATCAGCACCGTTCTATTGGCAAAAGCTAACGCAGTTCTGGTCATACTAAAAAGGCTAACTGTCGCCACATATAGCCGTTCCACTTGAAGATGCAGGATTTAGCTGGAGTTAGAAACGCCTTTAGGCAAGGCATTGATTGAAGAGAAGAGTTATTCTATTGTCGAAATCAATAATGTAGCATAAAGCGTTTATAAACTATCCCTCTGTGGAAAACTGAGCATCTTCAAGTAGAGCCGGTATATAAAGCCTTGATAAAAATATAGACTCTGTTATTAATCAGGCTATAAAAGCAACTGTCGTTCACACATTGGTAACTTCAGCAACGATACTCACCATAATATTAGTAATATGAATTTTGCAGGAAAATCATTAGTAGGCTTTTCTATCGCTCTTTGTTCTTAGGTTTTAGTTGGTACGTTTTCATCTATTGCAATATCCGCCACTGTGTCTAAATTAATTAGCTCCTCCGTTGACTATCATCAAAAGAAAAAAATGGCTTTGTCACTATATTACTAGATATTGGTTAGCGCGTAGTGCTTCAACTGCTGTATTCATACATGCTTCTTTTACCAGAATGTAATCGGTGTCAAAGGTAGAAATAGCAAATATACTAATTTTTTCATTTGCCAACACCGTAGAGATATTCGACAAAATACCCGTCATAGTAAAAGCAAGCGGTCCAACTACCTCTAACGCTTGCCAGTTTAACTCTACTTCATCACTATCAATAACAATGCTTTGCGGTAACACGATAGAGATTTCGTCAAACGTCTTAGCAATAAAAAAGATATTTGCGCTAAATACTTCACCCGGAATAGTCGCACTCTGGGGTAAACTGTGGATGGCGAATTGTTCGTTAATAAGTCTAAGTGTTAACAGTGCCATTAATGTCCTTAAAGCTATTTATTTGATTAATACTCTTAGTATATTCTCATGACACCTAAAACTGAATTCTGGGTGGTCATGGCTATAACTATAGCACTAGTTACTTGCTATAATATTGAATGTGTTGACATTATCATAGACTCGATCAGTAGCTACGTATTAAAAATAGCTAGATTTAGGGTTAAGTTATCTAAAAGCTCTGTTTACGAAAGGTTTACTAGGTTATTTATTAGAAAGATTAATAGTTATCTTAGGATTTTCTATCCACAAAACCTGTGGATAGAATTGTGCGTAATGCGTTGTTAACTGTATATGATTATGAAATTAAAGGAAAATAACGCCTGTACGTTTTTTGACTAGCTAGGGTTTAAATACTAATAAAGTGGATAAGTCATCAAAATACACTGTTGGCTACTTATATCTGTATAAGTAAAGTTTTAAGACGGTTAAACTGATTAAAAAATGTGTTTAATCGCCTTATTATTTAATTATGTGTAATAAAAAACCAAGGTTATTACTTTGTTTCAACGAATAAACCTATGCGATGCTACATTGTCGCCTGTATTGCCGTTAGCGCGATGGTATAAACAATGTCATCGACTAATGCACCGCGAGATAAATCATTAACGGGTTTGTTCATTCCTTGTAACATAGGACCTATGCTGACTAAGTCAGCCGAACGCTGTACCGCTTTATAGGTGGTGTTACCGGTATTTAAATCAGGGAAGATAAACACTGTCGCTTTACCCGCTACTGGGCTATTTGGTGCTTTTTTCTTGGCAACGTTCTCCATTATGGCTGCATCATATTGAAGGGGTCCATCAATAATGAGGTCAGGTCGCTTAGCTTTGGCAATTTCAGTGGCTTTAGCGACTTTTTCTACATCAGCGCCTTGACCAGATCTACCAGTACTGTAACTAATCATCGCAACTCTTGGTTCAATATCAAAGGCTCTTGCAGAGTCGGCAGATTGGATGGCGATATCAGCTAACTGCTCGGCATTAGGCTCAGGGTTAATAGCACAATCACCATAAACAAGCACTTGATCAGGTAACAACATAAAGAAAATTGATGAAACTAAGGAACTATCAGGCGCAGTTTTAATTAGCTGTAAAGCAGGCCTTATGGTGTTTGCCGTGGTATTAACAGCGCCAGAAACAAGACCATCAACTTGACCTAGTTGTAACATCATAGTGGCTAAAACAACATTGTCTTTTAAGTTCTCTAGGGCAATAACATCTGTTAGACCTTTATTTTTACGTAGCTCGACCATAGGCCCAACGTAATGATCTCTAATGGAGCCGGGATCTGTTATGATTAAATTATCGGGTAGCTGAATACCTTGATGTTCAGCAATTTGTAGAATTTCTTCTTTGTTACCAATCAATTGACAGCGAGCGATGTTACGTTCGCAGCAAATTGCCGCCGCTTTAATGGTACGTATATCTGTTCCTTCAGGTAAAACGATTAACTTATTTGCTTGACGAGCAAGCTCGGTTAATTTATGTCTAAAAGCCGGTGGTGATAATAGGTTATAACTATTGTTTTTAGAGGTCAGGCTTTGAAGCCAATCGCTACTTAAATTATCAGCTATATGTTGTTTTACTTTATCTTGGCGTTGAATATCGTCTTTGGGTATTTCAGGGTTAAAGCCCATGACATGACGCGATGTTTGCCAAGTATCCCAAGGTACAGACAGAACAGGTAAACCAGCATCAAGTGCTTGTTGACATAAATCCCACACTTGCTCGGAAGGTTCAAAACCATTAGTTAAGATTAAGCCGCCTAATTTTGTACCATTTAACGCCGATAAACAGGTGGCAATAATAATGTCAGTGCGATCACCAGGGGTAACAATAAGACGACCTGGTACTAAATAACTCACCAAGTTTGATACGGTTCTAGCACAAAAAGCAACACTGCGAAAACGGCGATGTGCCATATCTCCGGCATTAAGCACTTTAGCTTCAAGGTAGTTACTAATGTCACACACACGTGGAGCGATCAGATCGATATCCCACATAACGGTGCCAAGTAAATCAAAGTGTCGGCCTTTAAATATGGCTAAATCTAACCAATGTTTTAGATTAAAATCACTTTCTATTTCTTCTTCTTTTGGTAATATGCCATATTCTTCTTGATCTGGACAATTGAGCTTATTGATAACACAACCAATGAGGTGTTTATTTTTTATACCGCCATAGGTTTCTGCGCTGACTTCAAGCCGGTCTTCAAATTCTTCCGTGCTGTCATTACCAGGGCTGGCAACTAAGACAATATTGGCGCCAAGTGCTTGCGCGACATCACGATTAATACGGCCAGCATAAGGTTGCCTAGGTGTAGGTACTAAACCTTCGATAATGATAACGTCGTGATCTTTTTTAAAGGCATTAAAGTTGGCAACAACTTCTTCTAGCACAACATCGCGAAGACCATCACCCATTTTTCCTTCAACATAGCTAAGCGATAGGCTAGTACTATTTTGAGATAAGCTAATCGCTTCAATGGTTTTATTCTTTTTAGCTAAGCTATTACGTGAAGGTTGACTAATAGGTTTAAAGTGTCCTACTTTTATTCCTTTTTGCTGACAAGCATGTAATAAACCTAACGATACGCTGGTTAAGCCTACGCCTGAGCTAACAGGGATTAGCATAATTCTATGTGGCATAAATTAAATCCTATCTATTCTTTATTTGAAGCGCTATTTAGCTAAATTTGTTAATAATTGGGCTGATTGTTCGGCAATGACCCACTCTTCATTGGTGGCAATAACTAAACAAGCTCTTGAGTTTTTAGTGGCAACATCACCTGAAGCGCCAAAGCGAGTAGCTTGGTTCTTTTCTTCATCGAGTGTGAAATTTAATAATCCTAACTGTTTAACTATTTCAGCGCGTATCCAACTTGAATTTTCACCAATACCACCGGTAAATATCAGGCCATCTAATTGTGTTAAACTGGCGCTATACGAAGCAATGCTTTTGGCTATACGGTAACAAAAAACCGTCAGTGCTAATGTCGCTTGCACATGGTTATCTTCTAACATGGCAATTTCTAAGGTACGACAGTCGTTACTTAAACCAGAAACACCTAATAAACCACTTTCTTTATTGACTAATTTATTAATATCGGTGATGGAGTAACCTAAATTATCGACTAGATGAAAGATAATACCGGTATCGAGATCGCCACAGCGAGTTCCCATCATGACACCTTCGCCAGGTGTCATGCCCATACTAGTATCAACACTTTCACCATTTTTAATGACAGTGACACTACAACCATTACCTAAATGAGCACTGATTAAGTTACATTGCTCTAGTGTTTTATTTAGCAGCTTAGCAGCTTGTTTAGCAACAAAGTAATGACTAGTGCCGTGAAAGCCGTAACGTCTTATGCCATGGTCTTTATACAAAGCGTAAGGCAGGCCATATATATAGGCTTTTTCAGGGATGCTTTGATGAAATGCAGTATCAAACACTGCGACTTGGGGTAAGTTTTTAAAGGCTTCTTGGCATGCTTTTATACCGATGAGATGCGCTGGATTATGTAATGGCGCTAGTTTTGCCAATTGACTAATGCTTTGCTCTACCTCGGTAGTAATTAATGTAGGTTGTGAATAGTGTTCACCACCATGCACAACTCTATGGCCAATAGCACTGATATCTTTAACTAAGTTAAGCTGTTGTAACTGCTCTACCAATACAGAGAGTGCTGTTTGATGATCAAAAGTAGCAGATAATTTATAGCTCTGTTTTTCACCATCTCGTTTGATAGTGATTTTTGCTTCTGGGCTGAGTAAACATTCGGCTAAACCGGATAATAATGTTTCACCGGTTGCTGGCTTTATTAAACAAAATTTAATGGAGGAGCTACCACAGTTAATCACTAAAATAGCATCAGTATTAAGAGTGTTTTTAATCTGAATTTTTTGTTGAGTCATGTTTATTGTCTTTTAAAAAAGTGAAAAGATATCTAGGGTCTGTTGATCTTTCGCGATAAAATTTTGTTCGAGATAAAAGCGTTTTAATCGCGGCGGGTAGTATGTAGCCTAGTCACACTAAGCAAATACTACTCAACAAAGAGTAAAACGCTTTTAGCCGAATCCTTCGGACAGCGTTTGTTGGCCATTTTTACAGCGTTATCGCCTTTTTATGTGGAATAACCACATTACAAAGACTCTGCCTTGTATAAATACCCAACAAATAGCTGCAAAAACAATCTCTAAAGTTCAACAGACCCTCATTTTTAGTTACAAAAATAATCAGATACAAAATAAGGTTGGCACTATTATAACGCTTGATAGGCTAATATATATTGATGCGATACAATAAAATCGTGTTTAATTGTATTTTTCATCATCTCTATCAGTAATAGGGGATATATCTGTAACTGTTATTATATTTCCCATGCTACTTGAAGATAAACGATTCAGTACGCAGTTTGAATGGTAGCGGCTATAAGAACTAGCTGCTATAATAGAGCTATGAATATCTCCGTTGTACAACTCATTCAATTGGGTAAAAAATACTTATCTCTTTGGCCTGAAAAACCAGAGTTAACTCACTATTTTGAAGATTATCAAGGTGTACAAAGCGCGCGCTTTGTTTGTCGTTATTTCCCTGCGTTAGCCATGTTTACTGTCATTATGCAGCTTTATGTCGCCTCTGGTTATCCTCTAGGCCAAGGCTCTATAAATAATGCAATAAATGCGTTGCCTCATGCACTTGTTTACGGTTTATTTCTATTGAGTCTGCCAGTACAAGCATTAGTTTTTTCAGGTGTTAAAGCGGACAAACTGCTACCTCCTTCACTAGCTTCTTGGTATCAGAGTAGTGTAGAAAAGGTAAAACAGCAGGGTAAAGAGCATTTTAGTGAGCAAGGAAAGCAGAGTAATGGTCATAAAAATGACGATGCTATCGCTAACCTAGCAACCTATAAACCACGTTATATCGATCTGGCTCAACTTTTACAATTAACTTTCGCGCCCAGTGACTAAGTACCGTCTTTTGATGACTCTGTCTTTTGAAAACTACACCTTTAGAGAACAATCCCTTCTGATTATTTAGTCTTCTGGTACAAGCGTAATACAAAATCAGCTTGGCAACTAAATTCTTTTTGCAGCTTCAATTCGCTAATTAACGCTTCACTGGCTTTAAAAGCAAAGGGCGTCATTGCTAACAGGTTCAGTACATCGTCACTATTAGAGAAGTTCATGGGGTAGTTCAAGCGTTGTTCTTCAACCAAGGTTAAATGTTCAATAACTTGCTTGGTAGTATCATGTTTATTTGCTTGTCGATATATCAGTGATTTAAGCTCAAACAAATGGTTATCGGCAGGGGTAACCGTCAATAAATAGCCTTTATCTTGTAAGATTCGGGTAAACTCATTTTCTAAAATAGGAGCATAAACACTATAAAGCCAACCAAAATTCCTATCAGCAAAAGGTAAGTCAGAAAGCGTTGCTACGCTAAAAAAGCAATCTTGATAACGTTTTGCGGCAATATTTATTGTTTCTTTGGCAATATCAACACCGTAGACACTGTTGTGCTCAGTTTTATGTTGATGCGTATAAAAACCTTCACCGCAGCCAGCATCAAAAATAACTGAATTTTTATCAGCATACTTTTGATATAACGCTAACATACTGTCAAGTAAAGGCTGGTAATAGCCTTTATCTAAAAAGGCGCGTCTAGCTTGTACCATTGCTTTGTTATCGCCAGGTTCCTTAGAGTGTTTAAACTGAACTGGTAATAAATTAACATAACCTTGCTTTGCTTGATCAAAACTATGGTTGTTTTCACAACGGTAGCTCTTTTCAATAAGGTATAAAGCTTGCTGACAAAGAGGGCAACGGTATTGAGCTAATTTTCTAGCTGATTCTTTAGTAGGCATGTCAGTATGCATTGATAGTAAGCCCTATGAAAATGTTGACCAAATAGGTGCATGGTCTGAAGGCTTTTCAATACCGCGTAATTCATAATCAATATCGGCTTCAATACATTGTGCTGCCATCTCTTTTGTTGCCAGTACAACATCAATACGAAGACCACGATTATCATCAAAACCACGGGAGCGATAATCAAACCAAGAGTAACGCTCAGTCGTTTCAGGGTGAAGCAGACGGAAGGTATCAACAAAACCCCAATCCATTAACCTTGTTAACCATTGTCTTTCTTCAGGTTGAAAAGAACACTTACCACTTTTTAACCAACGCTTACTGTTTACGTCACCAATACCAATATCTAAGTCTTGCGGAGAAATATTAATGTCGCCCATAACAACCATATTTTCATCATTCGTATGATTGTTATTAAGGTAAGTCATCAAATCTTTATAAAACTGACGTTTATAGGGATACTTAGTTTCGTGACTAATATTTTCGCCTTGAGGAAAATAGCCATTTAAGACGGTAACTTTTTCGCCCTTCTCATTGGTAGTGGTTACCATAATCATACGCTTTTGCGCTTCATCATCGTCACTTGGGAAACCTTTTTTTACCATATTAGCTTCTTTTTTACATAACATGGCTACGCCATAATGAGCTTTTTGACCATGAAAATATACGTGGTAACCCATCGCTTCTACCGCTTCTAATGGGAAAACTTCATCATGAACCTTGATTTCTTGTAAGCCAATAATATCGGGCTGATGCTTATCAATAATTGCTTGTAACTGGTGAAGACGAGCACGAAGGCCGTTAATATTAAAAGAGATGATTTTCATAGAACTCCTAAAGGCTTTTAGTGAGCAATAACGTCATATATTGCTTGGTAAATAAAAGTTGTGATCTTGCGTGTTTATCTATCATGTCGCAAGTTTTATTTTTTACTTCTTGTTATAAAATGTAATTTATACGTTACATCGGGTAGAACCTATTGTTTAACCATAATAACTTGTTTAAGCTAAACCTAAATGAGCAACACAATATAGAAAACTGTTAGTCAAGTTATCTATCATTACAATATAAGTACCGTGTAATAAATAAGGAAATGAATATGCCAGATAGCAACTTAAGCGTAAAAAAAATATTATTAGTTGAAGATGACCGCCAATTATCCGATTTAGTCACCGACTTTTTAACAAGTGAAGGTTTCTATGTGAAACAAGAGTTTCGTGGTGACACTGTAGCCAAGCGCGTAAAGCTTTTTTTGCCAGACCTTATTATTTTAGATGTCATGTTACCTGGTAAAGATGGTTTTGCTGTATGCCGTGATTTACGTCCAGAATTTAATGGTCCAGTATTAATGCTAACAGCAAAAAGTACCGATTTTGATCAAGTGCTTGGTTTAGAAATTGGTGCTGATGATTATGTTATCAAACCCGTTGAACCGCGGGTATTATTAGCACGAATAAATGCTTTATTACGTCGTGGCGATCTACCTAATCAAAGTGAAGAAAAAGGCGAAATTACTTGTGGTGGTCTATTTATAAATAAAGCTTCACGTAAAGTGACGTTGCAAGAAGAGAATGTTGACTTAACTAGTCAGGAATTTGATTTGTTATGGTTACTTGCCAGTAAATCTGGTGAAGTACAAAACCGAGATTATATTTATAAAGCGGTAATTGGTCGTGAATATGATGGTTTAGACCGAAGTGTTGATGTTCGCATATCACGCTTACGTAAAAAATTACATGACAGCACTGATACACCCTTTAGAATCAAAACTATATGGGGCCAAGGTTACTTGTTCGTTCCTGATGCATGGAGCTAACCTTGGTGTAGTCGTTCTCTAGGATAACAAGGCTTTTTTTACTTATTAGTAGTAACAAGGCCTTTTTCTTAAACTCCTTCTTTTACATTCTTTTGATAAGGTACGTTGATGAAATTAGGCCGTTCGTTTTTTAATCTTTATTTCTTTATTATTTCCACGTTCATTATTTTTTCTTGGGCACTGGATGAAGTATGGACTTCCTATCTCGAACAAGATATTGAATCCTATACAGGCTATCAAACATTAATGATGGCTACTGGGGATTATGTTCAAAAACACCCTGAGGAAGAATGGCAAGAGATAATCGCAGGCGCTGCACAGCGCTGGGGCTTACAATTAAACTTAGCCTCTTTAGCGGAAGTTGAAGCTATTGATCATACAGATCATCATGTTTTATCACACTCGAACGCTCATATTTATCATTTCGATGACCAAGTAGTAATCCATTATTTACTTGCAGACTCTGACTCTGTTATTACCTTAGGACCATTAGAAATGCCGACAAGGCCAAGAGTGAAATCAACCTATCGTGTTTTGATATTTGCTACCTTTGGTTTGGTTATCTTTATTTGGTTGTGGCCAATGTCACGGGACTTAGAGCAGCTTAAAAAAGCGACTAAAGCATTTGGGCAAGGACAGTTTGATAGTACAGCACCTGCTGCTAAATCAACCATGATAGCACCTATGATAGCCTCATTTAATATGATGGCGGCTAGAATACGGCGGCTAATTGAAGCTCATAAAGAGCTAACGAATGCGGTTTCACATGAATTAAGAACACCACTGGCACGAACTAAATTTGCTTTGCAGATGCTTGATACCATTAAAGATGATGAAAAAAGAAAAAAATATCAGCAACAAATAAATAATGATGTGTGTGAGTTAGAAGAGCTGATTAATGAAATGCTTATTTATGCCGCTTTTGATAGTGATAAACCAGAACTTAACTTTACCCTTACTAACCTAAGTGATTTAGTTAAATTACAAATAGCCAGTCATGATCAATTTGTTAGTTCGGTAGAGTTTATTAATAAATTGCCTGATAATTATGTTTGTTGTGATAGTCATTTTATCGATCGAGCCGTGAATAACTTCATTAGTAATGCTATTAAATATGGTAATAATAAAGTTAGGGTCACGCTTTTGCAAGAAGGTAATCAATGTAATATTTGTGTTGAAGATAATGGCGACGGTGTTTCTGATGAATTTAAGCATGTCATCTTTGATGCTTTTTCACGTGGCGATCAATCAAGAAACCGTGAAACAGGTGGTTTTGGTCTTGGCTTAGCAATCGTGGCTCGCATAATGGAATGGCATCAGGGGCATGCATCTATTGGCGATAGTGAATTGGGTGGTGCATCTTTCACGCTGACTTGGCCAGTAAAACTTACACGTTAGTGTTATACGCTAATTGAGTAGGGTGACTGCATAAGATAGCGACCAATCGAAGTTAGTTCACTCAGTTAGTTCACTCAGTTA
>JBKEHN010000040.1:0-20748 GCA_046710905.1 Colwellia sp. | reverse complement strand
ACGACTGTTTAACGATTGTTGATGCGGTAACTTCTCTTGGCGGTGTTGAGTTGCGAGTTGATGAATGGCAAATTGATGCGGTGTATTCAGGTAGCCAGAAATGTTTATCGTGTGTACCTGGTTTATCACCAATAAGTTTTAGTGATAAAGCCGCTGAGGTAATACAAAATCGTGGTATTGCGGTGCAAAGTTGGTTTTTGGATCAATCACTTGTAATGGGTTATTGGTCGGGAGAAGGTAAGCGTAGTTATCACCATACTGCACCAGTTAACTCTTTATATGCTTTGCATGAATCATTAGTGATGCTACAAAATGAAGGCTTAGAAAATAGCTGGGCTCGACATAAAACTATGCATGATAAATTACGTATTGGCTTACGTGATTTAGGTTTAGATTTTATTGTTCCCGCAGACGAAAGATTACCCCAGCTTAATTTAGTATATATTCCAGTAGGTATTGATGATGTAAAAGTTCGTCAGTTTTTATTGAATGAATATAACTTAGAAATTGGCGCAGGTTTGGGTGCTTTCGCGGGAAAAGCATGGCGTATAGGATTGATGGGCTATGCCGCACGAAATGAAAATGTCACCTTGTGTTTAGCAGCACTAAAAGAGGCGCTGCAGCAGTAGCTGTATGCTAAGTTGAAATAGTAATAATATAAATCAAAAGCCGCCATTGATGTTTATCAGTAGCGGGCTTTTTTGTATTACCCAAGAGTAACTATTTGATTTACCAAGTGCCACTGTTTTGCATACTTAACCAAGGCTCTTGCGGCGCTAGAGCACTATTTTTTTGTAATAACTCTATTGCTATACCATCAGGTGAGTTAACAAAGGCCATATGACCACAGCGAGGCGGTCTGTTAATAATAATACCAGCGTCTTTAAGTTTTTGACATGTTTGATAAATATTATCAACTTCGAAGGCTAAATGGCCAAAACTACGACCTGCAGTATAATCTTCAGTCGAATCCCAGTTGTGTGTCAGTTCAACTTCAGGACCACCTATTTCAGTCGCTAAATAAACCAGGGTAAACTTACCAGCGGGAACTTCACTACGTCTTGTTTCAATTAAACCAAGTTTGTTGATGTAAAAATCAAGCGCTAGGGCTAAATCACGTACACGTACCATGGTATGTAAAAACTTCATAAAACTCTCTTTTTGTAAGCGTAATTTAAGATGTAAATGTATCCACTGAGTTACTATTCTTCTTTGGCATCGTATTCACATAAATCCTCGATGATACACGAGCCACACTTTGGTTTCTTAGCTGTACAGGTATAACGCCCATGTAATATAAACCAATGGTGTAAGTTAAACATAAATTCTGTTTTTCTTGGCGTTAGTTTTATTATATTAGCCTCAACGTGGTCGACCGTTTTACCTGGCGCATATTTAGTACGGTTAGCAAGGCGGTAGATATGAGTATCCACCGCTAAAAAATAGTTACCTTCATTGTCTTTTAACCAGCCAAAAGCGGTATTTAACACAACGTTAGCGGTTTTACGTCCAACACCAGGTAGTGCTTCTAACGCAGCCCTGTTCTCAGGTACTTCACCACCGTGTAAATCAATTAACATTTGACACGTTTTAATAGTATTTACTGCTTTGGTATTGAACAAACCAATAGTTTTGATGTGGCTTTTCAGTCCATCAAGGCCTAAATCTAGTATGGCTTGTGGTGTATTAGCTACTGGATAGAGTTTATCAGTGGCTTTGTTAACACTAACATCAGTGGCTTGTGCTGATAATAGTACGGCAATGAGTAATTCAAATGGGCTAGAATAGTTTAACTCGGTAATTGGCGCAGGGTTATTGTTATGAAGGCGCGTTAAAATCTCTATACGTTTGTCTTTATTCATGGCTCTACTTTTCTTTTCTTGTTAGCACAGGGGGACGTATTCTGGCTTTATTGAACCTTACTATTTTTATTAGAAAAAAAACTGGATAAAAGTAGTATATTTAAGAGTCAAAGTTGACCCTAACTCTTTCAATCACTTGCTCTGTATCGACTACTTTTTTATTTTTTATATAATTATCTATAGCATTTTTAAGGGCTATTAAAATACCCATAGCAATAAAGGCTCCGGGGGGCAAAATAGCTAATAAAAATTGGCTATCAAGTTGCATAACTTCAATTCGAAGCACACTAGCCCATTCGCCAAATAATAAGTTGGCGCCATCAAAAAGGGTACCTTGTCCGAGTATCTCTCTTATTATACCTAATAAAAGTAATATTATGGTAAAACCTAGTCCCATCATGAGTCCGTCAAAGGCTGATTGTTTAACTGGATTTTTTGATGCATAGGCTTCTGCTCTACCAATAATAGCGCAGTTAGTGACAATTAAAGGCAGGAAAATACCTAAAGATTGATAAATTCCATAGGTAAAAGCGTTCATTAGTAACTGTACACAAGTTACAAAAGCAGCAATGATTAACACAAAAATCGGGATACGAATTTCTTTAGGTACCCAATGGCGGATTGCTGATACGGTTGCATTTGAGCAGATGATTACCAACAGTGTTGCTAAGCCAAGACCTAAGGCATTAGTAACGGTAGAAGTTACCGCTAGTAACGGGCATAAGCCAAGCAATTGCACTAAACCAGGATTGTTTTTCCATAACCCTTGTATGGCTAATTCTTTATATTCAGCTTTAAGTTTAGCCTTGATCGCTGCCTGTTCGTCAGCCTTATCAGTAAGTTCAGTTTCATTACTGCTTTGTGGTGCTATTTCATTACTCATTAGCAGTCTCGTTAATTAGTAGTTTTGTGCTAGCTGTTGATGCTAGAACGGCTTTACCACAAGCGTTCGGGTTAGCTAATAACATCGATTTATTTGAGTTAAAGTAGTTTAACGTGTTTTTAACGCCTTCTACTAATGCACGTGGTGTAATGGTTGCACCGGTAAACTGATCAAACATACCGTTGTCTTTAGTTACTGCCCAGCGACTATCGTTTTCTGAAAGCATTTTTTTATCGGTAAAGCTATTAATCCAATTACTCTTTCTTATTTCAACTTTATCACCTAAACCAGGTGTTTCTTGATGCTTTAGTACTCGAACACCACTAACGGTTCCGTCAATATTGATAGCCATAATAAAATCTATATTACCACTGTAGCCTCTTGGCGCGGTACTTGTCATAGCAACGGCAACGACTTGACCTAATTTTTTGGCAATATAGGCAGTTTTAACGTTATTAGAGCCTAGTTCAGGGGCCGTTATCATAATACAGTCATTAGCAATGTCGTTGTCATAGCGACTTGGTTCAATAATGCTATGTAATGTTCTTAATAATTGTTGTTGTTCTTGAATCTTTATACGGTCTCTAGTGAGTTCACTGACTAAACTAACAGCCAAAGTACAAGCAATAGCGAAGAGCGCAAGAATCTTGGTGTTTTTAGATACCGCCATAGTAAGCTGAGACTTTTTAGGCTCAGACTTTACTTGTGTAGTGTCAATTTTATCAGACATCACTTGTCTCCCTTGAGATGACCATAAGTGCGGGGGCGAGTATATTGATCGATTAGCGGAGCAGACATATTACATAATAATACAGCAAAAGCGACACCGTCAGGGTAACCACCTGCAGTACGTATCAAGTAAACCAATAACCCCGCAAGTAAACCTACAATGATGCGGCCTTTATTACTAGTAGCACCGCTTACTGGGTCGGTTAGAATGAAAAAGGCACCTAACATAGTAGCACCTGAAAACCAGTGGAACATAGTTGAAGCGCTAATGTCAGGACTCAGGCTATAGCCGATAAAAGAGCAAATAAATAAACTTAATAGAAAGCTAATTGGTGTTTGCCAAGGAATTGCTTTTTTAGCAATGAGGAATAAACCACCTAATAAAAAGCCAGCGTTTATCCATTCCCAACCTAAAGCAAAATTATCACCAAAAATAGGATTTTTAATACTTTCAAATACAGTTAAACCCAAGCCAATATTAGTTTTTAAAGTATCCAGTGGCGTTGCCATAGTGAGGCCATCAATACTAGTACGTAGTTGTTCTACTGAATAACCTTCAACACTAAACCCAGTTAAAATAGTGTATAAAGTATTTGTAAAGTTTAGATCAACTGCCACTAACGAGAGTGGTGGTTGCCAAAGTGTCATTTGCAAAGGAAAAGATACCAGTAACATGACATACCCAGCCATAGCTGGGTTGAATGGATTATGACCAAGGCCACCATAAAGCTGTTTAGCGATGACTATGGCAAATATTGTTCCAATAACAGAAATCCACCAAGGAGCTAATGCAGGTAAACATATACCGATTAATAAGCCGGCTAATAATGCACTACCATCAAATAATTCATGCGAAATAGGTTTTTTACGCAGTGACAATACAGTAAATTCACAAATAAGCGCTGTGGCCATTGCTAAGCTAATATGAATTAAATTACCCCAGCCAAAGAAATACCACTGAGCTAAAACGCCAGGTAAGGTTGCATACATCACCAAACGCATTAAGTTAGGTGTTTTTGTGTGATTATGGTTATGTGGTGAACTTGCTATCCAAAATGCCATTATTTATGTCGACTCGTCGGGTTGTTTCGCTGATAAAATTCTATTCGAGTTTTTTCTTTACTCATTTTTTATACATTATCCGGATTTTTCTTTTCAACTAAACTGATCTCTTTTAGTTTCTTTTTCGCTTTTACTTTAGCAATCGCAGCGATAATTTTTGCCTTTTTATCGATTGCTATAATCGGCTTGCTTTCGGTAATATTTTTGTTTTTACTGTTATCAATACTATCACTTACTGCAATATATTCTTGCTCCGTTTGTACCAACTCAGCGGGCTTATACTTTGCTTGTGTTTCGTTATTTGTAACAGGAGAATTTATCCTACTCGTGTCGTCTGTCTCTTTATTTTCCTTATTAGCGTTAGCTAAGGCTTTACTTTTTACTTTAGCGATAGCAGCGGCTATTTTTACTTTTTTATCCTCGATATTTACTGCCTTTTTGGCATCCATGTTTACAGCCAAGGTGTGTTCGGTAACTTTATTAGTGTCAGCAGCATCAGTAGTTTTATTGAGCTTCTTTGCTTTAGCTTTAGCAATCGCTACCGCTATTTTAGCCTTTTTATCATCTACACTCGCTTGTAGAGTAACTACCGATTTTGTTTCTAAAGCGTCGACTGTTTTGTTTGCATCATTATTATCACTTGATAATGTATTAGTGGCTTCTGCTTTAAGTTTCTTCTTCGCTTTCGCTCGTGCTATCGCCGCTGATACTTGAGACTTCTGATCAGCAGCGACATCGCTAGATAAATTAGTTTGTGAATCAGGTGTATTGGTTTGTTGTTGAACTTGATCTTTTGAGGCTTTTTTCGCTTTTACACGTGCTAGCGCTGCGGCAACCGCTGATTTAGCGCCGTTTGCTTCAGGTGTTGCTTTATTCATCACGGATTTACGCGCGGCAGCTGCTTTTTTCTGTTTCTCTTGTCGAGCTACTTTTTCTTTTTCTAAGCGTAATTTACGGGCTTCAAAACGTGTTTTAGCTTTTTCTGCTTTTAAATCTAATTGTTGTTGCTCAAGTATTTCAGCTTTTGCAATACGGTAGTAATGAACTAGCGGAATTTGGCTAGGACAAACATAGGCGCAGGCGCCACAATCGATACAATCACTTAAATTTAGCTTTTTTAATTGCGCGTGATCTTTAGCTTTTGCGCTCCATTGTAATTCTTGCGGCAGTAATTGACTAGGGCAAACATCGCTACATTGACCACAACGAATACATTCAACCTCTTTACTTTGTTTTTCAAAAGCACTTGGCATTTCAACTTTACTGGGTACCAAAATACAGTTACTTGTTTTGACAATAGGCACCAATTCACTAGATACACTAAAGCCCATCATAGGGCCACCCATGATCACTGGCTGCTGTTCATTTTTAATGTGTTGCACACTACACTGTTCAAGTAAGAAATTTATTGGTGTACCAAGTAGTGCCCAGACATTCTGTGGCTTATCTAACGCTTGTCCAGTTACCGTCACAACACGACGAATAAGTGGTGTGTCGTGCCTAACGGCTTCATTGATGGCAAAACAGGTAGCAACGTTTTGCATAACAATGCCAGCGTGAATAGGTAGTTGGCCAGATGTAACTTCTTTACCCGTTAAAATTTGAATCAGCTGCTTTTCGCCACCAGCAGGGTATTTAGTCGGCACAACGCAGACTTTTATCTTTTCAATATTTGCAGTAGCTTGTTGTAACGCCTTAATTGCTTTAGGTTTATTATTTTCTATGGCAATTAAAATGAACGCTGGAGTTAATAGTTTATCAAGAATTTTGATACCATCTACGATAGCGTTACTTTGTTCCATCATTAACAAGTCATCAGCAGTGATGTAGGGTTCACACTCTACGCCATTGATGATAAGGAAGTTAATGTCGGGTTTACTGTTCACCTTGCTATTTACTTTTATATGGGTTGGGAAACCTGCGCCACCCATACCGGCAATACCTGCATTAGCAATCTTTTCAATTATCTGATGACTAGAAAGTAATTCTATATCGTGACAAACCTCTCTTTTACGCCATGTATCGTCACCATCAACATCGAAAATAATGCATAACTGGCTCAAGCCTGAAGGGTGAGCAATGACTGACATTTTTATCGCACTGATAGTACCACTTGTCGGTGCGTGAATTGGCACTACCATTGGGTTAGTGCTTAGCGTTAGGGCTTGTCCCTTTAATACGTGTTCACCGATACTAACCAGTAAATCACCTTCTCGGCCGATATGCTGTTGCAGTGGTATAATTAACTGTTTTGGTAAAGAAAGCTGTTTTATTGGCTTGTTTGAAGTTAGAAATTTTTGTTCAGGGGGATGAATGCCACCATGGAAATCCCAAAAATGACCACGGGTGATACGTTCTACTACTGATTCCACCATACTCTCCTAATCCAGTTGTGTTACTGGAATACTGGTTAAATCCCATTGCCAATTATGAATAGTCTCTGGCAACTCACGCATTTCAATACAATCTACAGGGCAAGGTGCAACACATAAGTCACAACCCGTACACTCATCTATAATAATGGTATGCATTTGCTTTGCTGCACCAATAATGGCATCAACAGGGCAAGCCTGAATACACTTTGTACAACCAATACAATCTTCTTCAATAACAAAGGCTACTTTAGGTCTATTACTTTGTGCAATATTACCTTTAACATGGCTTTCATCAATTGGCTGAACTTCTACCCCCATTAAATCTGCTATTTTCTTGATAGTATCTTCGCCACCAGGAGCACACTTATTGATCGCTTCACCATCAGCAACTGCTTGTGCGTAGGGTTTACAACCAGGGTAACCACACTGACCACACTGTGTTTGAGGAAGTAGCGCATCAAGTTGTTCGACAATGGGATCGGCGTCTACTTTAAAGCGTACCGAGGCAAAACCGAGTAGGGCACCAAACACAGCAGCAATACTGCCCAATACAAGGATAGCAAGAAGGATATTCATGTTAAATTTTTACCAAACCGCTAAACCCAAGGAAAGCTAAAGACATTAAACCCGCGGTGATCATAGCTATAGCCGTACCTTTAAAAGGGGTAGGCACATCAGCATTGGCTAATTTTTCACGCATGGCGGAAAACATCACCAAGACTAAGGAAAAACCTAATGCGGCACCAAAGCCATATATAATTGATTCGAAAAAGCCATGCTGTAATCTTAGATTGAGTAACGCAACACCTAAAACCGCACAGTTTGTGGTGATAAGTGGCAAGAAAATACCTAATAAACGGTACAGGCTTGCACTAGTTTTATGAACAACCATCTCAGTGAATTGCACAACAACTGCTATCACTAAAATAAAACTCATGGTAGTAAGATATTCAAGGTTGAGGGGAACAAGTAGATAAGTGGTAACTAAATAACTTAGCAGGGAAGCCAACGTCATCACAAAAACAGTAGCGAAGGACATACCGATAGCGGTTTCAGTACGTGACGAAACACCCATGAACGGACATAGGCCAAGAAATTGCACTAGAACAAAGTTATTTACGAGTACAGTGCCAACGAGTAGTAACAGGTAATCAGTCATTTACTTTAAGGGTCATTTGGTTATTTATTATAGATAGTAGTGCTATTATCCGTGTTTTTAGTTTATTTAACAACACACCGGTAGTAAGGGTATTACGCTTTTATGCATTTTCCTTGCTTTGAAATAACAAATATTACTTCTATAAAAAAACCGAATGCTTTAATACATTCGGCTTAGTAGGTTATAAATATAATAATATTAATTATAGTTGAGCAGGTTTTCCAACATAATAACCCTGACAACCATCGATAAATAATTTTTCTAAAGTGTGTTTTTCTTCTTGGCTTTCGACACATTCTGCTAATACACTAATGCTAAGTCTATGAGCTAAATCAACCATTAAGCGTAAGAAGTATTGATTGTTTTTATCATTATCAATATTACGGGTATAATAGCTATCCATTTTAATATAATCAGGTGTTAAGTCCCTAAAAAATTTAAATGATGTTAAACCAATACCAAACCTTTCTATGGTAACTCTTGAACCAACACGGTGTAACATGTCAACTACCCGTTTAGCTGTCTTTATGTTTTGTTGCATACCTAATTCTGATATTTCAAATACTAATCGAGGCGCAGCACTTTGCTCACGCAGTAACTTACGCTCTAACCAAATCATAAAATGCTCATTATTAATACTTCGAGGACTAATATTAATACCATAATTGCTTGCTAGCATGTTCTTAGTCGTTATTTCTTTAATTACGGTCTCAATAATAAGTCGATCAACTGCAGTAATTTTATCGAGTTTTTCTGCCATAGCAATAAAAGTAGCGGTAGGTAAGATATAATCGTTAGCATTGTGGAAACGTGCTAAGACTTCACTATAGACCCTATTATTACGACCACTGGGTTGTATAGGTTGTAATAATAAGGTTACTCGACGAGCATCTATTACGCTGTCGATTTCATATCGCCAATTTTGACTACCAAAGTTAGAGCTATTATCCGTTAAAATATCAATATTTTTCTGCGAATACCATGAATTTGATTGTTGTGTTTGTGCGACACTTACAGCAGTATCAGCCAAAGCTAATAGCTCACCGAGTGGTTTAGATTTATCGAAATACACCAAGCCAGTAAAAGCGATAGAATCTACTTCACTCGTTTGCTGGTAGTCATTAAACTTAAGTGTTAATTCACTGGCATAGTGTTCAGCTTCTTTCAGCTGTTCATTTGGTAGTATAGTGGCAAAGTCAGAACTATTTAAACGAAAAAGTTTTCCTGTTGGCCTCGTCGCTAAAGTACTTTTTATTATATCGGCAATTTTTATAATGTAATTGTCGCCAGAGTTATAACCATGTATTTGGTTTATCGTTTGTAATTCAGAGCAACGAGTAATAAGAATAACGCCGAACTCAACAGGACTATCTGGTGTAATTTGATTTTCATAAAATTGAACAAATCGATTTCGGTTCTCAATACCGGTTAAGCTATCGACATGCGCTTTAATCTCTAAATTAGTAGTATTTTTAAATTGCTTTGTCATCATTGATTTGATTTCAGCAATACCTTTTTCTAAAGCGGGAATATTCAGTAATCGTTCATGACAGTTTTCTTTAGTAATAAAGTCTAAATCATTAATTTTGGATAGCTCGTTACTAATTTGTTTACTAATTATCCGAATGATAGTGAATTGTAATTTATAATTTAATCGTGCTGAAATAAAAACAAAGATAATTAATAGTATAACAATGGCGATAAAGAATTTAGTGAGAAAATTAATAATATTAATAAAGTTTAATTGATATTGAACTTGTAGATTTAAATTGTCGATTGAAATTGTTTTATACTTAGCTAATAAAGAATTAATAACATGAGGTTGGTTATTTTGATAGCTTACATAAATTTGCGAATTGCTTCTTATCATTAATGTTTGATAATCTGTCCCAGCATGCATGATGACTGCTAATTTAGTCGCCAACTCTTGCGCAATGATATCTTTAGCTACAAGTTGTTGACTAATGGTTTGTATTTTTTTTTGCTGTGCTAGGGTTTGCTGATTGACATAAGAACTTAGCAATAAAAAAGTAATTCCTGCTAAAGCGGTTATAAAAACTAAGGCAAATAATATATTTTTAATAAATAACTTAGAAAATTTATACATGATGAAATTAAATGCTCCGTTTAAATCTTATCAAGTGGCAAAGACATAGCGCTTACATCCGTGCTTATTTCTTTATGCCATAGATTATGCATTATAAGGCTAATACTAACGTATTGTAAAATATAAAGTATGTTTAGCAAATACTTTTACGTAATTATTATGATTAATCTCGTTAAAAATAGACTTTTCTATTGATAATACTTAATCCCCCTTGCGCTTGATGTCGAGCCACTATATAATTTACAACATTAGAACTTAATAAGATGTCACTGAATAAATTCACAAGCGCTGTGTCTTTATATTCTTATTAATATTAATAGTATAGCTATTAATAACCTGATTAAACCTGTTACTGTCGTTTAATCTAGGGGGAAAACAGTGAAATAAGCCCCTGAATTGGGGTTTTTTGTTTTTTTAAGCGTAGTAAATTACGTAATTAAAGATAAAAAAAGTAAAGTTTCGCTGGGCTATATGCCCTTTTTTTATATCTAAAATTTATATTGTACTGCTTATGTATTTATCATGAGAGTAGAATAACAGGAGAACACGATTGGCTAAATTTGAGCAAAAACTAACTGACTTATTAAGACCTGCAGTCGAAGAAACTGGCAAAACTCTGCGAGGTATCGAATACATCAGTGCCGGGAATAATTCAGTTTTACGTTTGTTTATTGACCATGAAAATGGCATCAATGTTGATGACTGCGCAGAAGTGAGTCGTCAAGTCGGTGCACTGTTAGATGTAGAAGACCCCATTAGTAGTGAATACAGTTTAGAAGTTTCATCACCAGGTGTTGATTGTCCATTATTTGACTTGTCACATTTTCAAGAAGTCATTGGTGAAACGGTTAATATCAGATTATCAATGCCTTTAAATGGTCGGAGAAAATTTAAAGGACCATTAGTTGCCATAGAAAACGATACCTTAATAGTACAAGTCGACAGCATCGATTATGAACTTGCTTTTAGCAACGTAGATAAAGCGAATCTTGTCGCAAAATTTTAAACCTTGAATATATTATAAACAGTTAACATAAATTAAAGGCTAAGTAGCATGAGTAAGGAAATATTACTGGTTGTTGATGCGGTTTCTAATGAAAAAGCATTACCAAGAGAAAGCATTTTTGAAGCAATGGAAACCGCTTTAGAAACAGCTACCAAAAAAAAATATGAAGGTGACATTGAAGTTCGTGTTGCTATTGATCGTATCACAGGCGAGTTTGATACTTTCCGACGTTGGTTAATTATTGAAGATAGCAATGAACCGATGGAAAACCCTTATGCTGAGATTGGTTTAGCAGCAGCGCAATATTCTGATCCAGAGTTAAACGTAGGTGACTATTCGGAAGACCAAATTGAGTCAGTAAAATTTGATCGTGTAACGACGCAAACAGCGAAGCAAGTTATTGTTCAAAAAATACGTGAAGCTGAACGTGCTTTAGTAACTGAAGCTTATCAAGAGCATTTAGGTGAGATTGTTACCGGTGTTGTTAAAAAAGCTAGCCGTGAAAGTGTCATTGTTGATTTAGGTAATAATGCAGAAGCGGTTATTTACCGTGATGATATGTTACCACGTGAAACATTTCGTCCTGGTGATCGTGTCCGTGGTTTGTTATATGAAATTAAACCTGAAGCACGTGGCGCGCAATTATTTTTAAGCCGTACCAAACCTGAAATGTTAATTGAACTTTTCCGTGTTGAAGTACCAGAAATTGGTGAAGAGTTACTAGAAATAAAGGGTGCAGCTCGCGACCCAGGTTCTCGTGCTAAAATTGCCGTCAAAAGTAATGATAAACGTATTGACCCTGTTGGTGCTTGTGTTGGTATGCGTGGATCTCGTGTCCAAGCGGTATCTGGTGAGTTAGGTGGCGAACGTGTTGATATTGTATTATACGATGATAACGTTGCTCAATATGTAATTAATGCCATGTCTCCTGCTGAAGTCGCTTCAATTATTGTTGATGAAGACAAAGGCACAATGGATATTGCTGTTGAAGAAGCTAATTTAGCTATGGCTATTGGCCGTAGTGGTCAAAATATTCGTTTGGCAAGCCAGTTAACTGGTTGGGAACTGAATGTAATGACTGTTGCAGATATGAAAGAAAAGCATCAAGCAGAAAACGATAAAGTATTAAATTTATTTATTGATAAGTTAGATCTTGATGAAGATTTTGCAGCATTACTTGCTGAAGAAGGTTTTACTTCATTAGAAGAAATTGCTTATGTTCCAGTAGCCGAAATGTTAGATATTGAAGGCCTAACTGAAGAGATTATTGAAGCGCTTCGTGAACGTGCTAAAGAAGCGTTAACTACGCAAGCACTTGCGAGTGAAGAGACTTTAGAAGGTGCAGAGCCTGCGCAGGATTTGCTTGACCTTGCTGGTTTAGAGCGCCATTTAGCTTTTGTTTTAGCAAGTCGAGGTGTTCGTACACTTGAAGACTTAGCTGAACAAGGTATCGATGAAATTAGCGATATTGAAGATTTAGATGAAACCAAAGCGGGTGAGCTAATCATGGCGGCACGTAACATTTGTTGGTTTAACGAAGAATAATAACACCGGAGAATAATATAGATGGCAGATATAACTGTAGCAGAACTTGCCAAAGAAATCGGAACACCGGTGGATCGCTTAGTCAGTCAATTGGCTGACTCAGGCGTGAATAAATCGGCTACCGATGCTATTACGCAAGATGAAAAAGAATCCTTATTAGGACACCTCAAAAAGCAACATGGTGATGAGTCGGAAGCAAAACCAAATAAACTCACTTTAAACCGTAAAACTAAGTCTACTCTTACTATGGGTCACGGTAGTAAAGCGAAGTCGGTTAATGTTGAAGTTCGCAAAAAACGCACTTACGTGAAACGTAGTGAAGTAGAAGATGAAAAAATTGCTGAAGAAGCGGCTAAAGCAGAAGCAGAAGCAGCTATTTTGGTAGAAGCAGACGCTAAGTCTAAAGCTGAAGCAGCAGCTAAAGAAGCTGAAAACGAGAAAGGCGTAGCAGCAGCTAAAGCTGAAGTTGAAGCCGAGCGTAAAGCTGAAGCGAAAGTTGAAGCAGCAGCTAAAGCAAAAAATGCAGCGGTAGAAAAAGCTAAAAATATTGAGCAAACACCTGCAAAGGTAGCTGAGACCGAAGAATCGAAAAAACTTCGTTTAGCTCAAGAAAAAGAAGTTGCAGCAAAAGTTAAAGCAGAAGCAGCAGAAGCGGCGGCAGCAGCTAAAAAGCTTGCTGAAGAAAATGAAGGCCGTTGGAAAGAGCAAGAAGCTGAACGTAAAGCGAAAGAAAAAGAAGTAGTACATTTAACTTCTTCTGTTTATGCACAAGAAGCCGAAGATAAAAGTGATACTGCTGATGAAAGTGGTCGTCGACGTAAGAAGAAAAAACCAGCTGACCGTAACGCTCGGGGCCGAAATAGTGGTCGTGGTAAAGGTAAAACTTTATCTTCGCCAGACAGTTTAAAACATGGCTTTACTAAACCTGTTGAAACTAAACTACAAGATATTCGTATCGGTGAAACGATTTCTGTTGCTGAATTAGCCAATAAAATGTCTAAGAAAGGTGCTGAAGTTGTTAAAGCTATGTTTAAATTAGGTGCTATGGCAACTATTAACCAAGTAATTGACCAAGAAACTGCAGCACTTGTTGCTGAAGATATGGGCTTTGAAGTCGTACTTGTTAAAGAAAATGCTTTAGAAGAAGCAGTACTTGCCGATCGTCAAGATACAGGTGAAGAAATTACTCGTGCACCGGTTGTTACTATCATGGGTCACGTTGATCATGGTAAAACATCACTACTTGATCACATTCGTGAAGCGAAAGTAGCTGATGGCGAAGCAGGCGGTATTACTCAACATATTGGCGCTTATCACGTAGAAACTGGTCATGGTATGATCACCTTCTTAGATACTCCAGGACATGCTGCCTTTACTGCCATGCGTTCTCGTGGCGCTAAAGCAACAGACATTGTAATTATTGTTGTTGCTGCTGATGATGGTGTTATGCCACAGACAATTGAAGCGATTCAACATGCTCAAGCTTCTGATGCGCCTATTATTATTGCTGTTAACAAAATGGACAAAGAGTCTGCTGATCCTGATCGTGTTAAAAGTGAATTATCACAACACGGCGTGCTTTCAGAAGAGTGGGGTGGTGAAGTTCAATTCTGTCATGTATCAGCTAAAACTGGTCTAGGTATTGACGACTTACTTGATTCAATATTGTTACAATCTGAAGTATTGGAGTTAACAGCTATTGTCGATAAAATGGCAAATGGTGTTGTGGTTGAGTCTAAATTAGATAAAGGCCGTGGCCCAGTAGCTACCGTATTAGTCCAAGAAGGTACCTTAACACAAGGTGATATCGTACTTTGTGGTTTAGAATATGGCCGTGTACGTGCGATGCGTGATGAGAATGGCAAAACTATTCAATCTGCGGGTCCATCTATCCCTGTTGAAATTATTGGCTTAAGTGGTGTACCTCAAGCTGGTGATGAAGCGACTGTTGTTAAAGATGAAAAGAAAGCACGTGAAGTTGCTCTATTCCGTCAAGGTAAGTTCCGCGATGTGAAGCTTGCTCGTCAACAAAAAGCTAAACTTGAAAATATGTTTGCTAGCATGGCAGAAGGTGATATTTCTGAAGTAAATGTTGTTATTAAGTCAGATGTTCAAGGTTCACTTGAAGCCATCAGTGATTCATTACTTAAACTTTCTACTGATGAAGTTAAAGTAAAAATTATTGGTTCAGGTGTTGGTGCAATCACTGAAACAGATGCAACGTTAGCGGCGGCATCCAATGCCATTGTTGTTGGTTTCAATGTTCGTGCGGATGTTTCTGCTCGTAAAGTTATTGAAGCAGAAAATATTGACTTACGTTACTACAGCGTTATCTACGCTTTAATTGAAGAAGTTAAACAAGCCATGAGTGGCATGTTAGCACCTGAATTCAAGCAAGAAATCATTGGTTTAGCGCAAGTTCGTGATGTATTTAAGTCACCTAAAATCGGTGCTATTGCTGGTTGTATGGTTACTGAAGGTATTATCAAGCGTAGCGCACCAATTCGTGTATTACGTGAAAACGTAGTTATATACGAAGGAGAACTTGAATCATTACGTCGCTTTAAAGATGACGTTCAAGAAGTTCGCAACGGTACTGAGTGTGGTATTGGTGTTAAGAACTATAATGATGTACGTGTTGGTGACCAGATTGAAGTATTTGAAACAATCGAAATCAAGCGTTCATTATAACTAGTATCTCATTGCTAGTCGGAACAACTATTGTGTTGGAAGTACTCATTGACATGCGTCAACACGGTGCTTCCGCCTTATATTTGAACCAACTAGCTTCGAGCTAATAGTTAACTATTTTTCAAAAGGGGCTTATGCCCCTTTGTGTTAATTATTGATAATTGAAAGTTGTTGCAAATAATAGCTTCATAGGAGTATACGATGGCTAGAGAATATGCCCGTACTGATCGAGTAGGTCAGCAAATCCAAAAAGAAATCGCCACTATTTTAATGCGCGAAATTAAAGATCCTCGCTTAAGTATGACTACTGTATCTGCTGTCGAAGTGACTCGTGACTTAGCTTACGCTAAAGTTTTTGTCACTTTCTTTAATGATAATGTAGATGAAATTAAAGCTTCATTAGAAGTATTAGCAGAAGCTGAAGGGTATATCCGTTCATTGCTAGGTAAACGTTTGCGGGCTCGCATTATGCCGCATTTACGCTTTGTTTATGATAGTTCAATGAGTGAAGGTGTTCGTATGAGTGCTTTGGTAGACCAAGCTGTTGCCAGTGATAAGAATCATGATACACACGTTGACGATGAACAGGTTGACGACGCAAAAAGTGTTGATAGTGAGCAGGACGAGTCATAAATGGCTAAACGTAGGAAAGGTCGCGCAATAAATGGGGTACTGCTATTAGATAAGCCGCATGGCTTGTCATCTAACCATGCCTTACAATCGGTTAAACGTATTTATTTTGCTCAAAAAGCGGGTCATACTGGCGCATTAGATCCTTTAGCAACAGGTATGTTACCTATTTGTTTGGGCGAGGGAACTAAATTCTCACAGTACTTACTTGATACAGATAAAACTTATCAAGTCACTGCCAAGCTAGGTATACGTACTACTACTAGTGATGCTGGCGGTGAAATTGTCAGTGACAAAGAAGTGAATGTGTCAGATGAGCAACTTGCCGCTGCGTTAGATACCTTTCGTGGTACAACAAAACAAGTACCATCAATGTATTCTGCACTTAAACATCAAGGTCAACCGCTCTATAAATATGCACGGGAAGGTATTGAAGTACCACGTGAAGCACGTGATATTAATGTGTTTAATCTTCAATTATTACGCTTTGAGCATGATGAAGTTGAATTAAATATTCATGTATCTAAAGGCACCTATATTCGAACAATTGTCGATGACTTAGGTGAACTATTAGGCTGTGGCGCACACGTGGCAAACCTTAGACGTTCTGCTGTGGGTAATTATCCAATAGACAAAATGATAACCTTACCTGAGCTTGAAGCATTACTTGAAAAAGCTAATGAAGATGAAATAACACCTTCAGATGTGCTTGACCCATTATTACTGCCGATGAATAGTGCGGTAGATGGTATGCACAGGGTATACGTAGATGATATGTCGGCTAACTTTTTACGTCACGGTAACCCAGTACAAGCCTATAACGCACCTGATGAAGGTAGTGTGCAAGTGTATCTTGGCGAAGATGAAAATGATGCAGACGCTGAATTTATTGGTGTAGGTTTTATTAATGATGATGGTTTAGTCGCACCTAAGCGTATCGTTGTTATATAGAGCATAAGTATAAAGTGTCAACTTAAAGAAAATATAACGCGTCAATAGTAGTCAATTACTTTAGCTAATAGGGTTGCGAATTAAAACTAATCGCTTGCTTTTTAGTTATTGGCTGCTAGAATACGCGCTCTTTCGTCATCAATGCTAAATTAGTGTTTGGCTTGATGCGTATTTTAATCTCTTAACTCACTAATATTTTATTACATAGTATTGAGAATAGGGTCAACACACTAAGGATTTTATAATGTCTTTAAATGCTACAGAAAAAGCTGCTATCGTTGCAGAATATGCTCAATCAGAAGGTGATACTGGTTCTCCAGAAGTTCAAGTTGCTTTGTTAACTGCACAAATCAATCACTTACAAGGTCACTTCAAAGAGCACATCCATGATCACCATTCACGTCGTGGTTTATTACGTATGGTTGCACAACGTCGTAAATTACTTGATTACCTTAAAGGTAAGAACGTTGAACGTTATACTGCAGCAATCGCTAAACTAGGCCTACGTCGTTAATAAAACGATTTATACTTACTTTAGAGTACAAAAAGGAGCCTAGTGGCTCCTTTTTTTGTATCTCAAAGTAAGTATATGCTGTTTAAAATGCAAGAAGTAGCCTTTGAAGCTAGCATTCATCTGCTTAGTTAGTATAATAACCGAGAAAATTTTTAAGTATTGCGATTAAGTCTAACTATTAAGTATCACAGTAAGCTTAGCAATCTTGACATTTTTAATTAAAAAACGAAATTAAACCAATCCAAACTGTATAATTTTTTGTTCGACTTAACCTAGTGTTTTATAGCTAAGTGAATAAATAATTGTACAGATTGGTGAATACATCTCATCCATTAAGGAACACTTTATGTTCAATCAAGTTACTAAAACATTTCAATTCGGTAAGCATACCGTAACATTAGAAACCGGCGCTATTGCTCGTCAAGCATCTGCAGCGGTAATGGCAAGCATGGACGATACTTGTGTACTTGTTTCTGTTGTTGCTAAAAAAGAAGCTAAACCTGGACAGGATTTTTTCCCGTTAACAGTAAACTATCAAGAACGTGCATACGCAGCAGGTAAAATCCCTGGTAGTTTCTTCAAGCGTGAAGGTCGTCCTTCAGAAGAAGAAACACTTATCGCACGTTTAATTGACCGTCCAATCCGTCCATTATTCCCAGAAGGTTTCACTAACGAAGTACAAGTAATTATTACTGTTGTTTCTGTTAATCCTGAAATTTCTCCTGATATTATTTCTTTAATTGGTACTTCTGCAGCCTTAGCTATTTCTGGTGCACCATTTAGTGGTCCTGTTGGCGCCGCACGTGTTGGTTATGTTGATGGTCAATACATTCTTAACCCTCTACAGTCTGAACTCCCTGCAAGTCAATTAGACCTAGTTGTATCGGGTACTGATTCTGCTGTATTAATGGTTGAGTCTGAAGCTGATGTATTATCTGAAGAAGTAATGCTTGGTGCTGTTGTATATGGCCATGAGCAAATGCAAGTAGCTGTTTCAGCAATCAAAGAATTCAAAGCAGAAGTTAATACTCCTTCTTGGAATTGGGAAGCTCCAGTTAAAAATGCTGAGTTATTAGCTAAAATTGCTGAGTTAAGTGAAGCGCAAGTAAACGAAGCTTATCAAATTACTGAAAAAGCTGTCCGTTATGAAAAAATTAAAGAAATCCGTACCACAGTAATTGAAACCTTATTAGCACAAGATGCTGATCTTGATGTTCAAGATGCTAAAGATTTATTCCATGACTTAGAAAAAACTGTTGTACGTGGTCGTATTACAGATGGCAACCCTCGTATTGATGGTCGCGACCCTGAATCGATTCGTGCATTAGACGTGATGACGGGTGTTTTACCACGTACTCACGGCTCTGCAGTATTTACACGTGGCGAAACTCAATCGTTAGTAACTGCGACGTTAGGCACACAACGTGATGCTCAGCGTTTAGATACTATCATGGGTGACAAAACTGATACGTTCATGCTTCATTACAACTTCCCTCCATATTGTGTAGGTGAAACTGGTTTTGTTGGTAGTCCTAAGCGTCGTGAAATTGGACATGGTCGTTTAGCTAAACGTGGTATGTTAGCTGTTATGCCTACGATTGAAGAATTCCCGTACTCAGTACGTGTTGTTTCTGAAATTACTGAATCAAACGGTTCATCTTCAATGGCTTCTGTTTGTGGCGCATCTCTAGCATTAATGGATGCAGGTGTTCCAATTAAAGCATCTGTTGCTGGTATTGCCATGGGCCTAGTTAAAGAAGGCGAAAAATTTGTTGTTCTTTCTGATATTTTAGGTGATGAAGATCACTTAGGTGATATGGACTTTAAAGTTGCGGGTACTACGGGTGGTATTACTGCACTTCAAATGGACATTAAAATTGAAGGTATCACGCAAGAGATCATGCAAATTGCTTTAAACCAAGCAAAAGCTGCACGTACTCATATCTTATCTGTAATGGATGAAGCTATCGCTGGCCACAGAGACGATATCTCTCAATTTGCTCCTCGCATTCATACCATGAAAGTAAGCCAAGATAAGATTCGTGATATTATTGGTAAAGGTGGTGCAACCATTCGTCAGTTAACTGAAGAAACTGGTACTACTATTGAAATTGAAGACGATGGTACTGTTAAAATTGCTGCAACCTCAGGTGAGCAAGCTGAAGATGCAATCAACCGCATTAAAGCATTAACTGCTGAAATTGAAGTAGGTACACTTTATACCGGTACAGTAGTTCGTATCGTAGATTTTGGTGCTTTCGTTAATGTACTGCCTGGTAAAGATGGTTTAGTACATATTTCTCAAATCTCTGAAGAGCGCGTTAACAACGTAAGCGAAGTTTTAACAGAAGGCCAAGAAGTGAAAGTTAAAGTACTAGAAGTAGATCGCCAAGGTCGTGTACGTTTAAGTATTAAAGAAGCAATGGAAAAAACCGCAGCAGCAACACCAGCTGCTGAGTAATAGTTTACGTAAGAAACTTTTACATTTCATTAAGTAAAAAAGGAGCCATAAGGCTCCTTTTTTGTTTATAATGAAATATTATTATTGTTACTTATTTACTTATTTATTTATAAGGCTTTTTTGTGCATTCATTTATCAAAATTACTCTTTTTATTATCCTCTTAAGTAGTACGCTACTGACGCAAGGTTGTAGCTCAAGCCAAAGTAGACAGAGTAATAATATTTCTTCTTCCATAATGAATCACCTAGTGATTGCCGAGCCACTCTCAATTAATTTTAAGAGTGAAGTAGCCATTGCACGTTTATCGGAAGTGATAAATAGGGCGAAAATAACTGATCAACAAAGGGCACAATTATTTTATGACCGTGGTGTGCTTTACGACAGCGTTGGTTTACGATCGTTAGCACGATTTGATTTCTCCCATGCTTTAAAACTTAAGCCTGACTTAATTGATGCTTATAATTTTCTAGGTATTCATTACACGCAACTGCAAGAGTTTTCCCAAGCCTATGAGAAGTTTGATTCTGCCTTAGATTTGGCTCCTGAGCATGAATATGCTTATTTAAATAGAGGAATCGCACTGTATTATGGTTCTCGTCCCGAGCTTGCTAGTCAAGACTTTAAAGCCTTTCATCAAAAACAGCAGGATGATCCGTATCGTTTATTATGGCTTTATTTGACTGAGTATGAAATTGATCCACTTGCGGCAAAATATTCATTGAAGCAGCGAGCAGAGTTAGTTGATGATCGGATTTGGGCTAAACAAGTTATT
>JBKEHN010000039.1:0-20804 GCA_046710905.1 Colwellia sp. | reverse complement strand
CGTAGTATTGCAACCGAGGGTGTAGATGTTTTCTATAATGGCTGGATCGCGAAAAAAATTGTTGAAAAGGTACAAAATTCTGCCATATCACCTGGTTTGTTAAGTCTTAATGATATGAAAAAATATCAAGCGATAGAGCGAACTTCTGTTTGTGGCCCATATCATCAATATAAAGTTTGTGGTATGGCGCCGCCTAGCTCTGGTGGTATCAGTGTTATTCAAATATTAGCGCAATTACAATCTTTTGAACTTTCGCAATATACGCCGAACTCATTAGATGCGGTTCACTTATTAACGCAAAGCGCGCGCTTAGCTTTTGCGGACAGAAATAAGTATATCGCCGATAGTGATTTTGTTAGCGTACCTGTTAAAGGTTTATTAGCAGCAGATTATATCGCAAAACGGGCGAGCTTAATCGATAGACAAAGAGATATGGGGCAGGCAATTGCAGGTAGCCCAGAAAACAGTATGATACTTGCCAATGACAATGCTATTGAAAGACCTTCAACTACCCATTTAGTTGTTGTTGATAAACAAGGCAATGCTATATCAATGACCAGCAGTATTGAAAATGGTTTTGGCTCAGCACTAATGGTACAGGGATTTATATTAAATAATCAATTAACGGACTTTTCATTATCGCCAAAGCGTGATGGTAAATGGGTAGCTAATCGAGTACAGCCGTTAAAAAGACCGCGTAGTTCGATGGCGCCCATGATGGTGTTTAATGAAGATAATTCATTACGTCTAGTTTTGGGAGCACCTGGTGGAAGTCGAATTATTAACTATGTAGCACAAACTATTGTTGGTGTACTCGATTGGCAACTTAATGTGCAGCAAGCTATTAATTTACCTAAAGTGACTAATCGAAATCATGTTACCACGCTAGAGTTAGATACAGATATTACTAAACTCAAACCCGCACTTGAAGCAAAAGGTCATAAAGTCAGTATTAGAGCCTTAAATAGTGGTTTACATGCAATTGAAGTCACTAAAGATGGTCTCATTGGCGGGGCTGATCCACGCCGTGAAGGGCTTGTATTAGGTCATTAACACTGTCGCTAGGTACCTTTTCTTTTAGTCTAGTCACAAAATATGAGAGTGTTTTAGCTACTGTTTTGGGCATACAATAGTAGCTAATAATACGAGTTGATTTTGTGTTGTTCTTGTTACTTCTTTGTTCAATACTCTTTTGGTGCTGGACCTATTTTAATAAGGTGATAATTTTTCTAGTATCTAAGTGATGACCCGTTGTTATTAAAATAGTTATAATTTATAGCGAGTGTTAAATGCAGTTAAAAGCCAAAATATTAGCTTTTGTTGTCGTATTATTCTTATCTTTACTTAATGTCGCTATTTTAGGGCTACAGGTATTAACCCAAGCCAGTGAAACCGATAATATTGCTCGTATTAATTAATTAATGAAATCGACCGCCAATATTATTGAGCAGTTTCAACAACTCAGTGACAAGAAAGGCTTATCTGAGCAACAAGTAAAAACTTTGTCACACAAATACTCAGAAAAAATAAATACTAGGCTGCTGAATATGTTTATGTAGTTGATGAAAAACTGAACTTTGTTGCAATTCCACATGGTCCTCAACTTCATGGTACAAGCTTTACTAACTTTAAAGATGCCGATGGTCAAAGTATTAGTCAATTAGTCGCTAGGCTCGTTGCTAGTAAAACAAATCAAATCATCACTTACCACTGGAACTCTGAACGCGACTGTCAAGTTATTAACTTAACCTCATTTGTACAAAAAAACCTCAATGGGATTGGTACATTGCTACTGGTATTAGTGACGTATAAGTGATGCTCGTTATTGGGAAACTTTTCTTTATCTATTATTATTATTATTATTATTATTATTATTATTACTGTGGTGTTATCTGCAGCTCTTGTACGTTTTGGGTTAGCGTTAAATAACGCCCTAGGCGCCAAAATAAGTGACGTACATCAATGAGTGTTAAAAGTCTCTCGTGGTGATCTTAAACAAGCCCCTAAATTTAGTGATGCAAATAATGAAAGCGTGGTTTGAGCTATTAATTATATGCAAGCAACCTTGTAAGAGGTTATGCAAAGTATTAAAAGCCTTGCATATAGCTTACATAATCAAACTGATGATTCAAAAAGAAGGGCTGGGGAGCTTGATGATTTAACTCGATCGATAAACGAAGAAACACAAATGGTCGCTTCAGCTATTACCGAGTTGACTGCATCAGTAAGTGCTGTAGCCGAATATACTAAGCAAACAGCTAACTCTGTTATTGAAGCGGAAAAGTAAGATCAAACAATCAAGGTATTAACTGGCGAAGCGTCTAATACGATTAACTTATCTGAGAAAAAAATTGAGAGTGCTGGTACTAATATTTAGCTAATTGATGATGAAGTTAAGAATATTGCCAACGTATTGACCGTCATTCAAGGCATTGCTGAGCACACTAACTTATTAGCGCTTAATGTGGCAATTGAAGCGGCAAGAGCTGGAGAGCAAGGACGTGGTTTTGCCGTTGTTGCCGATGAAGTACGTCAACTGGCACAGAGAACACAGACCAGCACTGAAGAAATTTACCAAATGATGTGTAAATTACAAAGTGCGATAAAAGAGGCAAAAAGTTCCGTTAGTTAGAGCATAAAAACTGTTAAAAAATCGCAATGATTTTCTCTACAATTATAATAAATTGCTAATTCTTTGGGAGGAATATCGCAAATGACTGATCAAATATCGACGGCAGTGATAAACTAATTATTGGCTGGTAGAGATAATGCTCAGCGTATCGTAAACATTTTTGATACGGCGGGTAGTACCTTGAATGTTTCACAACAAGGGCAATTAGCGGCATATGAAGCACAGCAATTAAGTATTAATTTGGAAGTTGAAATAAATAAATTTAAAATGTAACTTATCTTATTAAGTACATTAATGGGCTTCTTACTTTTGCTTAGTCGTTCAAATTTTACACACCTACGCCAAAAAATTTATCACTATTGGTGTGAATATTGCTTTATTCTATTTATTAGTAATCCCCTTAAACCGACAAAATGTTGGCAGGAGTAAAAATAGTGACAATAACAAAACGTCGACATATGGCTAAAGTATTGTGTCTTTTTATTGTTTTATTGACGAGTAAAAGTCATGCGTTAGAAAGCTCAATACAATTGCATAAAGTGGATCAAGATAAAAGCTTTGGTTATAGCCTTTCCATCGGCGATGAATTTTTTAATCAAAAAGCTTTTAATTGGCAAGTAAGTTACAACCATCTTGACAATGTAGTAATTGGTGACTTGGATAAAATAAGTGGCGTTTGGGATAAAGCTGACTTTGATTTTACTCTGCAAACCATTGATTTATCTTTAGGCTATCGTTATTACCCTGAATCATACAATAAATTTATCAACAGCCTTATGGTTGAATTTCAATTGGGTGCAGCTGTTAACTTAGGTGAGCATAAGTTTGTTTTTCGGCCTGACTTTGATCGAGATGATATCTACTTTGCTAAACAAGGTGATATCAATCCAGTAATATCTATGTCCTTGCAAAAAAGTTTTACCAAAAATTCTGCTATGCATATAGGTTTTAAATATTATCCCAAGTATTCTGACTTCAGTAGTATTAGTACTTTATTTATTGGTTTTAATTATCGTTTTGGTCGTCAAATTGGTTACTAGCGTTACTTATTAGTAACATTTTAATTGTTAAAGTTTTTAATAAATCAGCCGACAATCAGGTGTCGATATAAGCTGCTCTATTGAGTTAAAATTAACACTATATCTATTACCTAGTAATTTTTACTAAGGTTCGTTAATAATGAAATCTGCTTTTTGAGCTGATAACCTCCCTTGGAGAAACGCGTGTTGAAGTATAAAATACGTTGCTTTAAATTTTTAAGCATACTTACATTAGTCTTCAGTAGTACTGTCTTTGCTATAGATACCGATGGTGATGGCTATGATGATGCCATTGATTTTTTTCCCACTGATCCACTTGAATGGATTGATACCGATCTTGATGGTATTGGCAACAATTCCGATCCTGATATTGATGATGATGGACTGCTCAATGGTGATAGTTCTCCTTTTGGTTTTGACAATAATGATGATGGCGATCTTGCTATTAACCTTTATGATCCCTTACCTAAAGATCCCAGTGAGTGGCTTGATACCGATAATGACGGCTTAGGAAATAATACTGATACTGATGATGATAATGATGGTGTACCTGATCAACTCGATACATTTCCTCTTAACTTACAAGAAAGCTTAGATACTGACCTTGATGGTATCGGTAATAATAGCGACAGCGATGATGACGCTGACGGTGTCCTTGATGTTTACGATAGATTCCCACTTGACGCATTAGAAACTATCGATACAGATCTCGATGGTATTGGTAATAATGCCGATATAGATGATGATGGTGATGGTGTAAATGATGGTGACGATGCTTTTCCATTAGATTTTAATGTTAATGCCGATTTAGATGCTGATGGGCAGGGTAATGCACAAGATCCAGATATCGATGGTGATGGTATTGTTAATACCCTTGATGTTTTTCCTTTTGATAATACTGAATGGTATGACACTGATGGGGATACTATTGGTAATAATACCGATGATGATGATGATAATGATGGTGTTGTTGATATCTTAGATGACTTACCCCTTGATGCTAGTGAAGCGATCGATACTGATAATGATGGTATAGGTAATAATGTCGATGATGATGATGATGGTGATGGTGTTCAAGATGGTATTGATAAATGTCCGCTAGATTTATTTGAGCGTTTAGATAATGATGGTGATGGTATTTGTGATGGCCCAGATACCGATGCCGATGGTGATGGTGAGCCAGATGTTAGTGATGTATTTCCTTTAGACCCAGCAGAGCAGTTTGATAGCGATAATGATGGACTAGGTGATAATAGTGATAGTGATATTGATGGTGATGGTGTTGATAATGCTACTGATTTCGCTCCGCTTGATGCTTTAGAAAATATTGATACTGACGGTGATTTTATTGGAAATAATACTGATCTTGATGATGATGGCGATGGTGTTATCGATATAATTGATATCTACCCCTTAGATAATAGTGAAGATACCGATACCGATGGTGATGCCATTGGTGATAATACCGATCCGGACATTGATGGTGATGGCATCGCTAATACCTCTGATTTTGCTCCGTTTGATCCAAGTGAATATATTGATACGGATGGAGACCTAACCGGTAATAACGCTGATTTAGATGATGATGGTGATGGTATTAATGATGATAATGATATCTTTCCTCTTAATAGTGCTGAAACGGCTGATTTAGATGGTGATGGTATTGGCGATAATGCGGATGCTGATCGCGATGGTGATGGTATTATTAATACAAGTGATGCTTTACCTGATGATTTCTCTGAAAGTATCGATATCGATGGAGATGGTATTGGTAATAATACTGATACTGATGCAGATGGTGATGGCGTACTTAATACTGCCGATGCCTTTCCATTTAACAATGCTGAAACTACTGACACCGATGGCGATGGTATTGGTAATAATAGTGACTCTGATGATGATAATGACGGGATTTTTGATGACAGTGATGCTTTTCCGCTTGATAGTAGCGAGTATTTAAATACCGATGCTAACCATCCAACCAATAGTGATTTAATTGGTGATAATACTGATGATGATGATGATGGTGATGGTATAGATGATACAACAGATGCTTTTAGACTTGATCCTAACGAGCAACTAGATACTGATGGTGATGGTATTGGCAATAATACTGACAGTGATGATGACAATGATGGCATTGTTGATGGCAGTGATGCTTTTCCACTTGATAGTAGTGAATATTTAAATACTGATGCTAATCATCCCACTAATAATGATTTAATTGGTGATAATGCCGATGATGATGATGATGGTGATGGTATTGATGATACAACCGATGCTTTTAGACTGGATGTTAATGAACAACTTGATACCGATGCTGATGGTATAGGTGACAACAGCGACAGTGATGATGATAACGACGGTTTCACCGATATAACTGATGCTTTTGATAAAGACCCTTTAGAGTGGTTTGATACTGACCATGATGGCATAGGTAATAATACAGATACCGATGATGATGGCGATGGTCGCTCTGATGCTGTTGATTTGTTTCCTCTTGATGTAACTGAATGGCTTGATGCTGATAATGACGGTCTAGGTGATAACAGCGATAGTGATGATGACAACGATGGTATAAGAGATATCGATGATATTTTTCCTAATAATCCTGTTGAAGCTATTGATACCGATGGTGATGGTTTAGGTAATATATTTGATAGTGATGATGATAATGATGGTTATTTAGATTTTCAGGATCAGCTGCCTTTAGATGCTTCGGAGCATATCGATACAGATAGTGATTTAATTGGTAATAATGCTGATTTAGATGATGATGCTGATGGTATGAGTGATACATTTGAAATCTTCTATAACTTTGATCCACTTAATGCCGATGATGGACTATTAGATACTGACTTTGATGGTATTACTAATGCAGCAGAAGCTTTAGCTGGCACTCATCCTTTACAGGATGATTATGCGCCGATTATTTCGCCGCCGCAGGCAGTACATATCAATGCAGACCATACGTTTACCCAACTAGACTTACAACGATTAATTAATTTAACCAATATTAGTGTTAACGATGGCCTTGATGGCATAAATTGTTGTGGTTTAACAGCATTAGGTTTTGAAACGGGTGCTAAAAATATTAGCTCGGGTTTAATCTCAGTTCTTTGGCGCGCGGTAGATAATGCTGGAAATATTACTACCGTATCACAACGGTTAAATATTCATCCATTAGTGAATCTTTCTTTTGATCAAATGGTTGCGGAAGGAGGTATTGCTCGGGTTGAAGTGGTGTTATCAGGTGAAGCACCAGCTTACCCTGTGACTATACCATTAACCATTACCGGTAGTGTCGATAATGCAGATTATAATATTTCTGATAACAAGATAGTCATAACAGAGGGGATCGCTGGTTTCATCGATATTATGATCAATAGTGACTTCCAGTTAGAAGGTGAAGAACAGCTCATTGTAAGTCTTGGCCAAGGTGTCAATGCAGGCGTAAATTCCACGCAAATTTTTACTATTTCTGAAGCTAATGTAGCACCGAGTATCAAGCTAGCAGTTTGGCAAAAAGGTATTCAAGTACCTAGCGTTGCTATCAATGATGGTGATGTAACCATAATGTTAAGTATTAAAGATTCTAATATGCAAGACACCCATCAAGTTGATTGGAAAATACCTGATTACTTGAACGCTGTGCTTTCAACGGATGAATTACAGCTAGTATTTTCTGCCGATAGTGTCAATCTGCCTGAAGAGAATAAAGGTCTTATTAATATTAGTGTCATGGTAACTGATAGTGGTAATACCACCAATAGTGGTAGTGAAGAGTTGTCACAAACTAAGCAGGTTTTCTTACCATTACTGGCTAGTCAACAAACATTACGAAGCCTTGATAGTGATAGAGACGGTATTAGTGATATTGATGAGGGCTTTAGTGATGATGATTTTGATGGCTTACCCGCTTATATGGATAATTCAAGTATTCCTTATTTACAGCCATTACATATTAATGCCGCAGTAGTAAAATTGGCAGAAACTGAACCTGGTTTGCACTTAAGGTTGGGTAAATTTGCGCTTCTGCAAAGCTCTGATGGGCTAGAGCTTTCTCAGCAAGACATTTTAGATACCGGTTTAGTTGAAAAAGATAGTTTAGAGAATACTTTGGGATATTTTGATTTTGAAATACACAATATTGTACCTTTTGGTCGTTCAGTCGCTATTGTTTTACCCTTGTCGGCAGCCATCGTTGAATATTCTGTTTATCGTAAGATAAATGCAGAAACACAATGGGCAGATTTTGTTGAAGACAGTAATAATGTAATTGCCACAAGTGCTGCTGTCAATGGTGTTTGTCCACCACCACACAGTGAACTTTATCAAGTCGGTCTCAATGTTGGTGATATTTGTTTGAAACTATACATTGAAGATGGTGGCGCAAACGATGCTGATGGTCTGATTAATGGTGTAGTTGATGATCCTGGGGGTATAGCTGTGGTTGGTAACAATACTATTGCACTTGATATTACTCCAGAAAAATCGAGCAGTGGTAGTCTCTCTTTATTTACTTTATTAGTTTTCTTTTTATTGATTGTACTGAGAATGATTCGACCAAAATACTTAGTGGTAGAGAGGATAAAAAACCGAGTTGAGTAGTTTATACTATGGTTTTTTAGTCATCAACTAAGTACCAGTATTCGTCCCTGATTATTTAGGCTTTCGGTACGAGAGCCTTTTGACGTTATCAGTATTTAGCGCTTAAATACGATTAATCTATCCGCAAATTCCTAGTAGATTATCGATAAATCATATTTTTGGTTGAATCCTTGGCATATTCTTGCTCAAATAGCGCCCCATAGTCATAAATAATTAGTATTGGTTAGTTCGCTTGCTTGGTCTTTCATCCATACACAGATGGAATGAAAGAAGCATTCAACGATAACCTAGACATAATAAGCAATAGTCACCTAAATGAAATATTCCCGCGTCTTTATTAATAGCTTAGCGTATGAACTGGCCCCTGAAGTAGTAACCAGTGCAGAGCTTGAATCTCGTTTGACCCCGTTATATAAAAAGTTTCGTATTCCTATGGGGCAACTCAATGCGTTAACAGGGATTGAGGAACGCCGTTGGTGGCCAGTAGATCATATGCTTTCAGATGGCGCTATTGTTGCTGCCCAAAAAGCAATGACTGAAACCGGCATTGATGTCGCAGATATAGGTGCAGTTGTTTATACTGGCGTATGTCGTGATCAACACGAGCCTGCCACAGCGTGTCGAATAGCTGCAAAGCTTGGCGTGTTAAAAAATACCGCTATTTACGATATTAGCAATGCTTGTTTAGGTGTGTTGTCGGGTATTTTAGATATTGCTAATCGTATTGAACTTGGCCAAATTAAAGCAGGTCTTGTGGTTTCGTGTGAATCTGCGCGTCACATTGTTGATGTAACTATTGATGATATGCTCGCCGATCCAAGCATGCAAAATTATGCCCGTTCTTTGGCGACATTAACCGGTGGTTCAGGTGCTGTCGCGGTATTACTTACCGACGGTACTTTACATCTAGACACTGACCGTAATCATCAATTATTAGGGGCAAGTCACTTATCGGCACCCGAGCATAATAATTTATGTCAATGGGGCCTAAAAGAAGTCGGTCCACAGTTATTTCGTGAATTTATGCGCACTGATGCGGTAAGTCTACTTAAAGAAGGGGTCTCGTTAGCAAAAGATACCTGGGAACATTTCTTAGAGCAACGTGAGTGGGTTGAAGAAAATGTTGATAAAGTTATTTGTCATCAAGTGGGCGCCGCTAATCAAAAGAAAGTATTAACCGCCTTAAATATTAGCGCTGTAAAAGAATTTCCAACATTTAAACACCTTGGCAATATGGGTACAGTTTCTTTACCCGTTACAGCCGCTATGGCTCATGATCAAGGCTTCTTACAAAAAGGTGATAATGTCAGCTTTTTAGGGATAGGAAGTGGCTTAAATTGTATGATGTTGGGGCTTAAGTGGTAGTTATGTCAGATCCTATGTTAGAAAATATCTTAACAAAATCATTTCCATTCAAGCGTAACTTTATCAATCGTAATGGTCATCAATATCATTATGTCAATGAAGGGCAGGGCTCTCCTGTTGTTATGGTTCATGGTAACCCTAGTTGGTCTTTTTATTACCGTAATTTAGTGACCGAATTAAGTGAAAATCATCAGTGTATCGTGCCAGATCATATTGGCTGTGGTTTATCAGATAAACCCAGTGATGAGGGCTATGATTACACCCTCGTCAATCGTATAGATGATTTAGTTGCATTACTTGACCATCTAGATGTAAAAGAAAATATTACCCTCGTAGTACATGACTGGGGCGGAATGATAGGTATGGGTTATGCTGCGCGCTACCCTGAACGTATCAAACGCCTGGTTGTGTTAAATACTGGCGCTTTTCATTTACCTAAAGCTAAAAAATTACCACCAGCTCTATGGTTAGGACGTAATACTTTTGTAGGAACGCTGTTGGTACGAGGTTTTAATGCCTTCTCAAGTGTTGCCTCATACATAGGCGTAAAGCGACAGCCAATGTCAAAAGAAATACGCCAAGCTTATGTAGCACCTTTTAATTCTTGGAAAAACCGTATTTCAACGTTACGTTTTATTCAAGATATCCCATTAAAACCTGGAGATAGAAATTATCAGTTAGTTGCTGAAATTAGCGATAGCTTAGAGCAATTTAATAAGTTACCTATGTTAATTTGTTGGGGCTTAAAAGACTTTGTTTTTGATAAGTACTTTCTAGCTGAATGGCAGCAACGCTTTCCTGATGCAAAAGTACATACTTTTGATGATTGTGGTCACTATATTTTAGAAGATGCCAGTGCAGAAGTAGTACCATTGATTAATAACTTCTTAAAGACAAGTGAAGATCAGCTCGTTAAATAGTACTTCACTAATTGGCAGCTAACGTAACCGTAATTAACTTAGTAGCACTCAATTTCATAGGAAGTAACACCAAAGGAAACAGGGCAAATGACAGAGATAACACATAATTCCAACCAAGCTAATTTATGTCGTCACCTTGCCCATGCAGCAATAGCAACCCCCACTTCGTTAGCTGTTGCGGTACAAAAAAGCCAACGCGGGAAACTTCATTATCAAGAAATTGATTTTCTTACTTTGCATCAACGCAGTGATGATATAGCCTTTGCATTGAATGCTTATGGTCTTAAATCAGGGATGAAAGCGGTGTTAATGGTAACGCCCAGTATTGATTTCTTTTCGTTAACTTTCGCATTATTTAAAGCGGGTATTATCCCTATTTTAGTTGACCCAGGCATGGGTATTAAAAACCTCAAACAATGTTTTACTGAATCGGCCCCTGACGCGTTTATTGGTATTCCTAAAGCGCACATAGCCAGAATATTATTTGGTTGGGGCAAAGCTAGCGTTAAAAAGCTTTTAACGGTCACGGCAGCTGGTGCTAGCGCCAATGTGTTCGCGTCACTGATTGGTGGTATGAGTTTAACTCAGCTATTAGCTCTATATCCTCTACGAAACAGTGTTTCACCAACCAATGCGTTAGTCAATAAAGATGCTTCTTTTGAGATGGTGAAACTCGCTGATGATGCTATGTCAGCCATCTTATTTACCAGTGGTAGTACAGGTACCCCTAAAGGAGTGGTGTACAGTCATAAAATGTTTGAAGCGCAAATCACCGCACTAAAAGAAGATTATGCTATTGAATCTGGCGAACGTGATTTAGCAACTTTCCCATTATTTTCATTATTTGGACCTGCATTAGGTATGGCTTCTATTGTTCCTGATATGGACGCCAGTAAACCGATTAAAGCAAATCCTGACTTTATTTTTGCTGCTATTGAAAAGTATCAATGTACCAATTTATTTGCTAATCCTGCATTGATTGAAGTATTGGGACAGGCTGGAACTACAAAAGCTAAGATAACCAAGCTTAATAGTTTAAAACGCGTTATTTCTGCTGGTGCTCCAGCCACACTTCCTTCAATAGAACGATTTACGCAACTACTTAGCGACAATGTATCGGTACTGACTTCTTATGGCGCGACCGAATCGTTACCACTGACTAAAATTTCTAGTGTCAATTTACTCAAAACAAGTCATATCACCGATAACGGTGGCGGTATTTGTGTTGGTGCGCCTATTAAGGGTGTTGAACTCAGTATTATTGAGATTAGTGACGAAGTCATTGAAACCTGGCATGACAGTTTATCTTTACCAATAAATACTATTGGTGAAATTGTTGTTAAAGGCGATATGGTTAGTCAGCAATATTATCATCGAGATGCAGCTACTGCCCAGGCTAAAATTTTTAATGTGGATTCAAGTCATGCTAATAGTAATGTCGTGCGTCATCGAATGGGTGATCTAGGTTATCTAGATGAATCGGGTATGTTGTGGATGTGTGGACGAAAAGCACATCGAGTTACCACCAATAAAAAGGTACTGTTCTCTATTCCTTGTGAGCGAATATTTAATACTCACAAGTTAGTCGAACGTACTGCTTTAGTTGGCGTTACTATTAACGGTAAACGTTTACCACTACTGTGTGTTGAGTTAACTTCTGAGGCTAAAAAAGATAAAAAATTTGATGAATCAGTACTTTTTTCAGCATTAAGAATATCAGCATTGGCGCATAAACAAACATCAGCGATATCTCATTTTTTAATTCATGAAGATTTCCCTGTTGATATACGTCATAACGCCAAGATATTTCGTGAAAAGTTAGCTGTATGGGCTCAACAAGAACTTGACTAAATTAGCGTATAACTAGAGCTTAACTAGACCTTGACTAAAGCTTAACTAGAACTTAACTAGAATTAACTATGATTGAAGAAACGAAAAATAGCGATGTTAGTATCGATGCTAAAGTCGCTTTTAACCAGGCGGTTCAACAGCCACTTAATGAACTTGCAGCGCAAACAAAACATATTTTTGTTACGGGCGCTGGCGGATTTTTAGGTAACGCTATCTGTCGACTGCTGCGTTTAGCTAATATTAAAGTAACCGGGTTTGCCCGGGGTAGTTATCCTGAGCTCACTCAAATGGGCGTTAATATGCAACAAGGCGATATTACCGATTTTGTTCGCCTTAAAGAGGCTATGCAGTCATGTGATTTAGTCTTTCATGTTGCTGCTAAAGCCGGCGTTTGGGGCAATAAAGAAGATTACTTTGAGCCTAATGTACAAGGCGCTGAAAACATTATCCGAGCCTGTCAGGAACTAGCTATCACTCGCTTAGTGTATACCAGCACACCAAGTGTTACTTTTGCTGGTGTTGATGAAGCGGGTATTAATGAATCACAGCCGTATGCGACAAACTTTTTAAATTTTTATAGTGAATCTAAAGCTTTAGCTGAACAAAAAATACTAGCAGCTTCAACATCTTTTAATCAAAGTACGGTTCAAGACTCTCAGAAAGGCTCCCAACTAGTGAAGTCACCAGTGAAACTGTTAAAAGCTGTGGCGTTACGTCCGCATTTAATTTGGGGTCCAAACGATCCTCATCTGGTACCACGAGTCTTAGAGCGAGCTCGAGCAGGTAGGCTAAAACTGGTAGGAAAAGAAGATAAATTAGTTGATACTATTTTTGTTGATAACGCTGCTTACGCGCATATTTTAGCAGCGATTGATTTATCAAAAATTAATTCACTTTGTAGTGGTAAAGCGTACTTTATCAGTAACGATCAGCCCATCACTATGGCGGCGATGCTCAATAATATTCTTAACTGTGTTGATTTACCGCCAGTGACGAAAAGAGTACCTAGCACAGTTGCTTATGCTGCGGGGGCGACGTTAGAGTGGTTTTATAAAATATTGAATAAAAAACAAGAACCAATAATGACACGTTTTGTCGCCAAACAGCTGTCGACCAGCCATTACTTTGATATTAGTGCCGCTAAAAAAGATTTTGGTTATATGCCACTTATCTCAATAGAAGAAGGCATGAAAATTCTTAAGCAATCACTTGTTAGTAAGGCATAAAAATTTTGATAAGAAATTTCTGGAATTTATATGAGTAAGATCTATCATCATCCGGTACAAATATATTACGAAGATACCGATCATTCAGGCGTTGTCTACCATCCTAATTTTCTCAAATATTTTGAACGTGCGCGTGAACATGTGATTGACAGTAATAAGCTGGCAACCTTATGGCAGGAAAAAGGATTAGGTTTTGCTGTTTATAAAGCCAACTTAACCTTTCAAGATGGTGTTGAATTTGCAGAAATTTGTGACGTACGTACCAGTTACCAATTTGATGGTAAATATAAGACCTTATGGCGACAAGAGTTATGGCGCCCTAATGCGAATAAAGCAGCGGTCATTGGTGATATCGAAATGGTTTGCCTAGATAAACAAAAACGCTTACAACCTATTCCTGAAGAAATACTGACGCCACTTTCGATAGGGTAAAGCTAATCACTTAGCTTATCGAGTAAGCTAGAGCGCATTATTTATTTATTTGGGGTAGCTAGATAAATCAGTGTAAGCCTTATATTAATAAAGCTTATAAACCGCCCACTAAATCTAAAAAATTAGCCGTCGAAAAGGATGACTTCTCACTTGCTAGACAGTAAATAGCCTCGGCTACTTCTTCGGGTTGTCCGCCTCTTTGCATTGGAATAACGTGCTTTAATCGCTTAATACGCCCAGGCTCGTCGCCATCAGCCTGTATATTGGTATAATACCAATTCCATTAAATTACTACCCATTTGTGCTGGTTAAAATACTCCATGTCAGCGTTGCTCTCAATCCCAATAAGCCAGCTATTGCTCAATCGAGCGCCTTGCCCTGATATATTTTTCCTATGCACAGTAAGCTCACAAACTTAATGTAATTGGTATAAGTCAAACCAGGACGTACACAATTAACTTGAATGCCTTCGGCAGCAACCTTAAGTGACAAACCTTTAGTTAAGGTGTTTATTGCGCCTTTTGATGCTACATAATCAATGTATTTATTGGGCGAGCCAAAACGCGCAGCGCCAGACGAGACATTAACCCCACCTAATCCATCGCGCTGAGTCGACATAGGTTTAACTGCTTGACGGCAGCATAAAAATAGCTGGTAACATTATTACTTAGAATTGAGTTTATCCGTTCAGCAGTAATATGCTCTAATCGCGACTATAACAGTACATAAATATTGCTTGGTTAAACTAAGCTTGAGTCAATCATTCAATTTATAGTGCAGCCTTATTATTTAATAACAGTCACACCAGCAACTTCTAGTACTGTTTTAGCTTCAGCACGTTCGATAATTTTTAATAAGGTAGTTTGAATAGTTTCGTCTTTTCTAGAGTCGTCTTCGCTAGAAAAAGTTTGCTCTTGAACTACAGCGCCTTCTTCTTGAACAAAACCCACCACCACCTTTGTTGCGCAATTAACTGATTCACCAAAATAAGATAGAGAAATTTGAGGGTATCCCTGAAATCCCTTTTTGACTCTTTTTGCTATACGTTTTGTCGATTTATCTAAATTCATAATAGGTATCCAGAAGAAATATAATACCTCATTAAGAGGCTAAAAAATGATGACTAAAGTTGATATGTTACCCAACCTAGCCATTTTTTTTCTGTTTAAAGGCATGTTATACCAATTAATTACAACAATCACCTGTTAGCTGTTTAATGACAAGGCAACATTAAGTACATTTATCATAACACTGATAAACATAGGTACTGGTCAGCTCTTTTTTATTTAAGCAACACTTACTTAGATAATACATTTATCTAATATTTCTTCACAACATCCTGTTTAGTTTTACCAAAAGTATTATAATCATCTCAGATTTTTATGAACAAATATAAAGTAAGGTAAATCATGAATACAAAAATATACAAGCACGTGCACTCGTTAGCTAAAGACTTAATGCAAGCAGTTCATAGAAAAAATCAAATTCGTTTTGATGAATGTTACGCAGAATTACAGAAAGTATGTGACGATAATATTGATACTGATAAAGATCATCCTGTGCAGTGGGAAACACTCGCTGACTTTACTGATGATTTAGCATTAGCCATTACTATTTACGAAAAAGCATTACAAAAAGCTGAAGCTATTAATTCAAAAGATTTTCTCTCATCAGTTGCTTTTGCAATCGCCTCATTACAAGTAGAGTTAGGTGATAAACCAAGCGCTATTGAGCATCTAAAAAATGCTAAAATTAACAGTAATAAAATTGCTGATAAAGACCTAAAAGCTGAAATAGAAGCCTTATTAGAAGAATTAGGTGAAGTAGCTGAGGTAGCGGAAATAGCAGAAGTGCCAGCAACAGAAGTAGCAGCACCGGTAAAATTGAAAGCATGGAAAGACATACAATAGTTAATCCTGATACGCTAACTATAAACGTTATAAGTTATTAATGACTGCAGTATTGTGTCGTATTCTTAGTAAAATTAGTTAGTAAAATTAGTTAGTAAAATTAGTTAGTAAAATTAGTTAGTAAAATTAGTTAGTAAAATTAGTTAGTGAACAGTTGATTAAATATCAAAGATAAGGGCGTAGCCTAAAATAAGTACGTCCTTATGTTGTTAATAACCAGGGTTAATATTTAAATTTTTTAAAGGATTCATCGTAATACAACACGGCGTTAACAATAACAAAGGTCTACTTCCTGCACTTTTATCTGACTCAACGACTCAAACCTCAGGCTAAACTAGCGCATAAAGTAAATGAGTGATTATACAATCATTACAGCTCTATTCTTTTGACATTACTGTAATACCTAAACTTTGATTAGCTGGTCTAGGATATTATAATAGTGCTTTGCTAAGGTCTATTAAGTGCCATATAGTTTGTAGTCGAGCTATAACCATCACCACCCATTTTACCAACAGAATCAATTAATTCTTGGTTAATTCCCTCACTACTGTAAAGATCATCTCTTACATAAACTGACTTTACATTTAAAAGCACAATGGTGCCTCCGGCAGGTAAATCACCGATAGAAATCACCTCTCTTAAGGTACACTCATAGCGTATGGGTGAGTCAGTAACCGACAAGGGACTGACGACAGAGCTTGTGCTGTGCTCAACGTTAGCGAGATCAAATTCACTCTTATCAATGGCAATGCTGGCACTGGTAGCATTCATTTTTTCTAGCAAAGGGCTATTAACAATATTGACAACACATTCACCAGTTGCTATTAAATTTTGTAAGGTGTCTTTATCAATGCCGCTACGTTGAGTCACCTGTGTATAAAGTAGTACCGGAGGATTACAGCTGGCCACGGTAAAAAAGGAGTAGGGTGCAAGGTTATCAATACCACCTTTTGACCGTGTACTAATCCATGCAATTGGTCTTGGGGTTACCCCACCATTTAATAAGCGATATTTTTCTTGAACGCCTGACTCGATAATATTAAAATTCATTGGTTATCCGTATACACATTAATGGACTAAGGGGTGCAGTAAAACGTTATTAAGTGTTATCGAATGAGTAAATAGGTACCAAAACCTAAACCAAAATACATCATTAAAGAAAATACGCTACCAACAATATTTAAAGCGGTTGAGATACCAAAAAATTTGAAACTTAAAACAGCAGTAAGTGCTTTAGGTCTTGATTGAAAGGAATGAAAGTATTTAAATTCTATTAATTTATCTGCTAATGCTTGATTACCTTTAATCGTATTATCAATAGTTTTATCATAAACAAAAGCGACTAAATAAAACATAATTAAAAAGACTAAAATAGATTCCATAACTAATTTCCTGAGTTGTATAATACTACCGTCAGCAGCTTATTATTTGAGTTTAAATTGTTGAATAGCTTAAGCGTCACTAACTGTCTTTTTTTATTAGTACCATAAAGTATTAATTTAATGTCATCTGATTTTTTTAACATAGCTTATCAAAATTATACTCGGTATGTTAACGCGTAATGAACGTGTTAAGCCATAGCTTGTGGTAATTAATTAACTCAGAGACTTCTTGTTAATTTACCATTGATGTTAGATTTTAATTTTAGGTAAATTAATTAAGAAAGTTCTCTTCCATCATCGCTATTATTTGGATAATGGTAACGTCTTTCAATAAATGCTCGCTTGCAGAATCGACTACGCCGGCTTTGTCACCTAAAGCAATATCGACTAAATCAGGTTTGCTATCATGCAGCACCAGTACTATTTTCTTATCAGTAGCGATACAGTCTATTGTTATCGCATCGGCTTGCATACCTTGTTTACGTAATGTTTTATCCATAATCCCCATTAGAGTATCGACGCTTTTATTACGTTCATAAAATATATCATTAGCTTGTGCTACTATTTCAGAGAGTTTTTTTAAGGTTTCTTTCATTATATTCTTATAGGTAAAGTATTTGATTGGTACGAGTATTATTTGGTTACTGTAAATTAGCAAATATTTAAAATCTATCTACACTTTAGCTGATTATTTGACTATGGTGGAAACTGACCATGACAGTTTGCTTATCTTGCTTGGCCCTGATTTACATATCGATACTGGTTAGTTGTTTTTAGACCATTTATACTGCGACCATCTCTTTCACACTATAAGTAAATAATTATGATAAAAAAAATTGGTTTATCACTTCTTTCGGCCACAGTGTTAATCGGTTGTGTAACAGCAACTTCTGATGATGCTGCTAAAGGTAACGCTTCACCAAAGAATAGTGCCCAAGAAATTAGTACAAGTTATGACAGTATTAATACCACACAATTAATTGACCATGTCAAAGTCTTATCTTCTGACAAGTTTGGTGGTCGTGCGCCCTCAAGTGAAGGTGAAAAACTGACCCTTGACTACTTAACTAAGCAGTTTACTGCTATTGGTTTTAAGCCAGGTAATGGTGATAGTTTTTTACAAGAAGTACCGCTAGTCTCAATTGAAGCATCAAGTGATATGACATTAGCTATAGGTGGTAAAAACTACCAGCACGGTACTGATATGGTAATGGGCAGTGCCCGCATTAGTGAATTAGAGCAGCTTAAAGAGTCGGAGCTAGTTTTTGTTGGCTACGGAGTTAACGCCCCAGAATATAACTGGAACGATTATGAAGGCCTTGATGTTAAAGGTAAAACAGTTGTTATTTTAGTTAATGATCCTGGTTTTGCTAGGCAAGACCCTGCGTTATTTACCGGTAATGCGATGACTTATTATGGTCGTTGGACATACAAGTATGAAGAAGCAAGCCGTCAAGGTGCTGAAGGAGCAATTATCATCCATGAAACTGCACCGGCTTCATACGGTTGGTCTGTAGTGAAAAACTCTTGGACTGGTCCTCAGTTTAGTTTTCAACGTGATGATTTAAATAAGGATCGTGTAGCAGTCGAAGGTTGGATTAACAGCACTGTTGCGAACGAATTATTTGAAAAGGCAGGTCTAGATTTTAATAAAATGAAAGCACGCGCTGCACAAGGTAGTTTTAACCTTGATATGGGGAATTTAGATGCCTCTATTACTATTAAAAATACTATTAAAAAATCAATTTCGTATAACTTTATTGCGACGTTACCTGGACAGAAAAAAGCGGATGAGCATATTTTATATTCAGCGCATTGGGACCACCTAGGTACAGATTTAACGAAAAAAGGTGACCAAATATATAATGGTGCCCGTGATAATGCTACGGGTACGGCAGCATTAATAGAAGTCGCTGAAGCGTTTGCAAAGTTAGCCAATACGCCAGAGCGTTCAATTACCTTTTTAGCGGTAACGGCAGAAGAGCAAGGTTTGCTTGGCTCTAAGTTTTATGCCGCAAATCCAGTTATTCCAACAGCTAAAACTGTTGCTAACATTAATATGGATGCTTTGAATGTAAATGGTAAGAGTAAAGATGTTGCTGTATATGGTTTAGGTCAGTCAGAGCTTGATAACTTCTTAACTCAAGCTGCAATAAAGCAGGGCCGTAAAATTTCGGGCGATCCAAGACCTGCCGCAGGCATTTACTACCGCTCCGATCATTTTGCTTTTGCTAACGTAGGTATTCCAGCGTTATATGCAAAAGGTGGTGCTATACCAGCAGATGAAGCAACGGCTGCTTTACGCGCTAAGTTAGATCCAATTTTGGGTAAGTGTTACCACGGTCTTTGTGATGAATACAGCGAAGAGTGGGACTTAACTGGTGCAGTTGAAGATATGCAATTATTTTTTGAAATTGGCGTTGAGTTATCTAAAGCAGGCGTTTGGCCACAGTGGAGCAAAACGTCTGAATTTAGCCGTTAAAGCAAAGATAATAACAGCGTTAAGAACATTACTTGCCTAGTTTAACTCAGTAAGTCATTTTAATAAAAAACGGTAATACTTATTAGCATTACCGTTTTTTATGTCTACTTTAAATTTTTTCATTTACTGACAAAGGTTAGCTAGCTTAGCTTGGGTTAGTTGTTGTAGATCTTGTGGACTTAATTCTATCTCTAAACCTCTTTTACCCGCACTTACAAACACAGTAGTAAATTGGCTTGCTGACACATCCATAAAGGTGGTTAGCACTTTTTTTTGGCCCATCGGGCTTACGCCACCCAGTAAATATCCAGTAGAGCGTTCGACATCAGCTTTAAAAGCCAGAGTCGCTTTTTTACCACCGTATGCCTTAGCTATTAACTTCATACTTAACATTGCCGATACTGGTATTATGGCGACAATTAACGCTTTATTATCAATACTCACTACTAAAGTTTTAAAAACTCTCTCGTTAGAGATACCAAGCTTTTGTGCTGCTTCATCACCATAAGATTCGCTTGTTGTGTCATGAATATACGCATGAATATGATAAAAAATATTTTTTGTCTTAGCTACATTAATTGCCGGTGTCATATAAATCTCTTTGCATCGCTAGTTTGTACATAATTAAAAAGTAAAATTATCATTTTCAGTAATATTTTACTTTATTTGTTGCTGAAAAAAACGGACCATAAAATATAAAAATACTCGTCTTACCATTAAAACACAACGTGTTGAAAAATTATGGTATTAATAAAGATACAACTCGAAAATGGTGCCAAGTAATGTCTAATAGTTTAAACGTCAAGGGAATTAATTCAGTTTTATTTGTCTGCATGGGCAATATCTGTCGTTCGCCAAGTGCAGAAGCTGTTTTTAGACATAAAATGCAAGCACAAGGTTTGGTATTGAAAGTTGATTCGGCTGGTACTTTAGGTGCCCATGTAAAAGAAAAA
>JBKEHN010000038.1:0-20922 GCA_046710905.1 Colwellia sp. | reverse complement strand
ACATGGTTATATGTTCAGGTAATTCGAACCGCCATGTAAAATCTCTAGCTAATTCTGTTGGTATAGAATGTCGCGCTCAAGGTCTAGAGCCCCTTGGTATGGAAGGAAACGATATTGGCGAATGGTCATTAGTCGATTTAGGCGATATCATTGTTCATGTTATGACAGATGAACAACGTGATAAATATAATCTTGAGCAACTTTGGGCTGAATAATTAACCTGTTCATATTGCCTAATAAAAAGACGAGAGCTATGTTAGTTTCATTAGCCCTTACCAACAGTAATACTAGCAGTTTTATCGCTCTCGTTATTTTTAAAGTAATTTAGTACTGGTCACTTCAATCACATAATCAAAAATTTTTATGAAACTTACCTTATATGCCGTTGGTAGTAAAATGCCTGCGTGGGTTAGCCTAGGATTTACTGAGTACAGCCGTCGTTTCCCTCGTGATTTAAGCTTTCATTTAGTTGAAATTCCTGCAGGTAAACGTGGTAAAAATGCTGATATAAGCCGCATACTTGCTAAAGAAGGTGAGCTATTACTTGCTGCCATCCCTAAAGGAAACCGTATTGTAACCTTAGAGGTTGAAGGGCAACCATGGACAACACCAAAACTTGCAAAACAGCTGCAAAGCTGGCAACTTGATGGCAGAGATGTCGCATTACTTGTTGGTGGACCTGAAGGTTTGTCCCCTGCATGTATTAAAGCTGCTGAGCAAAAATGGTCATTATCAGCGTTAACCCTACCTCACCCAATGGTACGAATACTGATAGCAGAGAGTTTGTATCGCGCTTGGAGCGTAAACACTAACCACCCTTATCATAGAGAATAATTTTTGTTAATGACTACCTTAGCCGTACCTTTACTAAATAATCTTATTTTTAATAGCGTGCGCTAATGTCTCCACGTCGCGTTGTTATTAGAAATCAATCGGCTGAAGCAAATTTATTTGCTCGACGTGCCTTTATTGCTTTTACCGGCGTTGTCCTCGTTGTATTAATACTTTTTGGTAATATATATAGCTTACAAGTTGAATCTTTCGAAAAGTATCAAACTCGCTCTAACTCCAATCGCATCAAGATACTACCAGTAGCACCAAACCGCGGTTTAATCTATGACAGGAATGGCGTGTTACTTGCCGATAATAAACCTGTTTACAGTTTAGAAGTTATCGCTGAAGATGTTGATAATATTAAAGCCAGTATTATTGAAGTAAGCAAATTACTCAATATTACCCCAGAGCGACAAAGCAAATTTTTTAAATCAATGAAACAAAAACGTCGTTTCAAACCAGTAGAACTCCACTCTCGTTTAAGCGACCAGCAAGTTGCTTTATTTTCAGTTAACCAGCATAAGTTTCCTGGCATATTTGTTAATGCTCGCTTAAAGCGTTATTACCCTTTCTCTGACTTAACCACGCATAATATTGGTTATGTTGCCCGTATTAACAGAAAAGATTTAAATAAATTAGAACGAGAAGATAAGTCTAAAAATTATGCTGCTACCTACGGTATCGGTAGGTTAGGTATTGAAAGGTATTATGAAAATATGCTGCATGGCACTATTGGCCATCAAGAAGTAGAAATTAATAACCAAGGTAGAGTAATTCGTACGCTTAATTACACGCCACCTGTACCCGGTAAAGACCTGACATTAACCTTAGATATTGAATTACAAATGATTGCTAAACGTGCCTTATCAGGTAAGCGTGGTGCAATAGTCGCAATGGATCCGCGCACTGGTGGTATTTTAGCTATGTATTCAAATCCGAGTTACGACGGTAACTTATTTGTTCATGGTATTAGCTCTAAAAACTATAAAGAATTACTTGAATCAAAAGATTTACCATTGATTAATCGTAGTGTACAAGGTTATCCGCCAGCCTCTACGGTTAAACCTTTCCTGGCTTTGACCGGTTTAGAGGAAAATATCATTACTCCCACTACTATAATTAACGATCCAGGCTGGTACCAATTAGAAGGTTTACCTAATAAATATCGTGATTGGAAACCTTGGGGCCATGGAAAAGTTAATTTAACCAAAGCGATAGAACAATCTTGTAACATTTATTTTTATGATCTTGCCTTTAAATTAGGTATTACTAAAATTAGTAATATGATGGAAAAATTTGGCTTTGGTGATTATACCGGCATTGATATCCATGAAGAAAGTAAAGCCATCATGCCTAGTGTTGCTTGGAAGCGAGCTCGATACAATAAGCCTTGGTTCACAGGCGAAACACTTTCTGTTGGTATTGGCCAAAGTTTTTGGACCGTAACACCGCTACAATTAGCACAAGCACTGACCACCTTAGTGAACCGTGGTGAACGCAAGGTTCCGCATCTATTAAAAGCAAAGAGTGAGCAGATTATTGAGGGTAATGGTAATGCTTATCATCAACTCACTCCTATTATCTACGAACCACGTGCTCCTTTAAAGCTTAAAGAAGATAACCATTGGGAGGTTGTTCTCAATGCTATGCATAATACCGCTCAAAAGCCTACGGCTACGGCTTATGCGTCCTTTAAAGGTTCTCATTACGACGCGTCAGGTAAAACGGGATCAGCACAAGTAGCTAGACGTAAACAAGGAGAGAAATACGATGCAAAAACAACCAGTGAAAATAAGCGTGATAATGCCATGTTTATTGCTTTTGCCCCTTATGATAAACCTGAAATAGTGGTTACTGTCGCGATTGAAAATGTAGCGAAAGGTGGAGGTAGTACTAATGCAGGACCAGTTGTCCGACAAATAATGGACCAATATTTTGGCGATAGAGTTATTACTAGGCAAACGCATAAAGCTAAGCCAATAATCGATTCAGTCATAAAAACTATTGCTCAAGAGGCTGACTAATGCGAACTAGTGGCCAAGACCAACAAAAAGTTGATAACTTTTGGCAACGACTCCATATAGATGTGCCATTATTAATAGGTATATTATTATTATTGGCATTAGGCTTATTTATTGTTTACAGTGCAGGTGGTCAGGAAATTGCTATTGTTTACCGTAAGGCAAGGAGTATTGGTGTTGCCTTATTCGGTATGTTTATTGTCGCACAAATCCCACCCTCAGTTTATCGTAAATGGGCTGTACCTGTCTTTGTATTAGGTTTATTGATGCTAGTTAGCGTATTATTATTTGGACATGTCGGTAAAGGTGCACAGCGCTGGCTTGATTTAGGTTTCATAAAGTTTCAGCCCTCTGAAATAATGAAGCTCATCGTTCCTATAATGATTGCCTGGTATGTAAGCCAAGAAAATTTACCAGTAAAAATATCAACGGTTGTATTTGCCTTTATCTTAGTGCTATTACCGACTCTACTTATTGCTAAGCAACCTGATTTAGGTACATCATTACTTATCGCCAGCTCTGGAATTTTTGTTATCTTTCTTGCTGGAGCTAGTTGGCGCCTCATTAGTGTTTGTGTTGGTTTAGCTTCTGCTTTTGTGCCCATTTTATGGATGTTTTTGATGAAGGATTATCAAAAACAACGCGTGCTAACGTTCTTAAACCCAGAGCAAGATCCCCTCGGCTCTGGCTACCATATTATTCAATCTAAAATAGCCATTGGCTCTGGTGGTATTGAAGGTAAAGGCTGGCTGCAAGGTACGCAATCACAATTAGAATTTTTACCCGAGCGTCATACTGACTTTATCTTTTCAGTATTTAGTGAGGAGTTTGGCTTAATTGGTGTCGCCGTCTTACTTACCCTGTACTTATTTGTGGTAATGCGCGGCTTGTGGATTGCGGTCAATGCCCAGCATGCTTTTACTAAACTACTGGCGGGAAGTATTACCTTAACATTTTTTGTTTATGTTTTTGTTAACATTGGTATGGTGTCTGGCTTGTTACCTGTTGTTGGCGTGCCATTACCATTGGTTAGTTATGGAGGTACTTCTATGGTGACATTGATGTTAGGTTTTGGCATATTAATGGCCATTAGTACCCATCGACGTTTTCATGTTTAACGTTTCCTAAAAATCTTATCTCATATTATTAACGATGAACTTTATGACTCAACGAATTACCCTACTCTGTTATGTATTACTCTTTACACTGTTGAGCGCCTGTAGCTCTGATCGTTATCAACAAAAGTATGACAGTACACCAACACGTCTGCCAAGCCAAGCGGAGTTAAAAAATGCTATTGCCCGCGCAGAGCCTTATAGTCGTGGTGGTAATAAAAACTATCAGGTTTGGGGGAAACCCTATCAAGTATTAACCTCTGCGCAAGGTTTTGAACAAACGGGACTAGCTTCTTGGTACGGTAAGAAGTTTCATGGTCACCTTACCTCTAATGGTGAGATTTATGATATGTATTCTATGAGTGCAGCCCATAAAAACTTACCTTTACCTACGTATTTAAAAGTCACCAATACGGCTAATAATAAATCAGTCGTTGTACGGGTTAATGACCGAGGCCCTTTTCATCAATCACGTATTATTGATTTGTCATACAGCGCAGCTTATAAATTAGATATGTTAAAAACAGGTACTGCCCAGGTTAAGATTACCGCTATTACAAACTTTGATAAAAAAACAGGTAAGATTATAATGCCATTAAAAAACCCATCAGAAAAATCTATTTCCTCCGTGATTAGTTCAACAGCAACTACTCCAGCTAATATTGATATTAAAAAGCAATCTACTACGCAAAAAATCACAACAATGGGTATTGCTACCCCTTACATTCAAGTTTTTGCAACCCGTAAAAAAGAACTTGCTGTAAGCACGGCCAATAAGCTGAAAAATGAATACAAACAACAAACCAGTTACCCTGAAAACCAAGGACTATATCGTATTCAGATAGGTCCTATTAGCGATCTTGCGACATTAAATACTTTATTATTAGCACTTAAAGAAAATGGCTATCCTAATGCCTATCCACGGACAGCGCCCCAGTAAAGGTTTAGTACAAACGTTCAACTTAAAACATACTAACGTCATTAAAACGGAATTAAATAAATGTTGTTACATTTTTAACGGTTTTTCTTCGATTATATTGACAATATCTGTTTTTTACCCGTAGCCAAGCTATTTAGAAGTGCTATACTTTCGACCAGTTGATTTTCCTTAATTTTCTACACACGATTAACCTATGACTAAAACAATAAAAAATTCTGGTAAATATGCCACTAACAAGTTGCTTACCCTTATCCATGGAGCTCTATTTAGTGCTGCAATTATTCTTTTACCCGCTGCGTACGCTATTACTATTATCCCTGATGCGCCGCAAATTAATGCGAAAGGTTTTATCTTAATTGACTACACCACGGGTAAAATCATTGCTGAAGAAAATGCCGATACCCAGTTAGCCCCAGCTAGTTTAACTAAAATAATGACTAGTTATATTATTGGTAAAGAGCTTGAAAACGGTAATATAAAAAATACTGATAAAGTGATGGTCAGTGAAAAAGCTTGGGCTAAAAAATTTCCTGACTCATCCAAAATGTTTATTGAGGTAGGTACTGAAGTACCTGTTAGTTTATTAAACCAAGGGATTATTGTTGCATCGGGAAATGATGCTTGTGTTGCCATGGCTGAGCATATCGCCGGTAGTGAAAGCGCCTTTGCCGACTTAATGAATGCCCATGCTGAGCAACTAGGTATGTCGAGTACCTTTTTTGAAAATAGTCATGGTTTAGACAGTACTTCTCATATGACTACGCCAAGAGATATGGCAACGCTAGCAATTGCGCTTATTAGGGATGTACCCGAAGAATATGCAATCTATAAGCAAAAATCGTTCACCTATAACAACATTAAGCAGTATAACCGTAATGGTCTATTATGGGATAAAAGCTTAAACGTTGATGGTATGAAAACTGGTCATACTTCAAATGCAGGTTATAGTTTAGTTACCTCAGCAACTAAAGGTGATATGCGTTTAGTTACTGTTGTTATGGGAACAGCAAGTGAACGTGCACGTAAAGTAGAAAGCAAAAAATTATTAAACTATGGGTTCCGCTTTTTTGAAACAATTACCCCATATAAAGCCGGTGAGGTATTTATCGCAAACCGTGTTTGGATGGGTGACAAAGAAAATGTTGATTTAGGTATTATCTCTGATACACCAATTACTATCCCGCGTGGTCAACGTAAAAACTTAAAAGCAAACTTTGAGCTAAACCAGCAACTAACAGCGCCATTAGCTAAAGGTACCATGGTAGGAACATTATTTTTACAACTCGACGATCAAGATATCGCTCAATATCCCCTTGTTACCCTAGAAGAAATTAACCAAGGTAGTTTATACAGCCGTTTAGTTGATTATGTTAAGTTACAGTTTGCCAACTAGAAAGCATTGAAAATCCTTAAAAAGATAATAAAAAGATAACAAAAAGGGCCTCTTTATTGAGGCTTTTTTGTATTTGTTTCATTGTTATAATAAAATAATATCAGCTCTGAATATTTAATGATAAAATAGCGATATTAAATCGCAATGTCGCTCGATAAAGAAGTATATAAAGATGAACACCAAATTTGACGAACTATTAGAATTTCCTACGGTATTAAATTTTAAGGTCATGGGCGTTGCCTGTGACGAATTACCAGATTTAATCATAGCTGAGCTACAAAAGCATAGCCCTGGTGATTACATACCTAAAATAAAACCAAGTTCAAAAGGTACTTATCATTCTGTTTCTATTGCAGTAACCGTTACCAGTAAAGAGCACATTGAGACGATCTATAAAACGTTAACTGCGATTGAGCAGGTACGTTACGTTTTGTAGTATCCATTATAAAAACAGTACTCGTGTATATACCTATTTAATACGATTAGCTTTCAACACTTTATATTTTTGAGGTTTGCCTAATGCTCCCAAGTGCAACAGTCGAGCAAGATGTTATTAACCTTGCTGACTCATTAGTAATCCGACAATTAAATACTATGGATTACAGCCAAGTTTGGCAAGCCATGAAAAGCTTTACTGATAACCGTGATGACACTATTCCTGATGAATTATGGTTAGTAGAGCATCCTGCGGTTTTCACCCAAGGTCAAGCAGGTAAAGCTGAGCATTTACTGGTACCTGGTGATATTGAAGTCGTAAAAGCTGATCGTGGCGGCCAAGTGACTTATCACGGTCCTGGCCAGCAGGTTGTTTATGTTATGATTAACCTGCGCCGAAAAAAAATAGGTATTAGGCACTTAGTCACCTTGATCGAAAATAGTATCGTATCGGCGCTAACTGATTATAATATTGTCGCCTATGCTAAAGCTGACGCACCAGGTGTTTATGTTGATGAGAAAAAAATTGCCTCACTAGGATTACGGGTACGCAAAGGCTGTTCTTTTCATGGTTTAGCCATGAATGTGAATATGGATTTATCGCCATTTTTGCGTATCAACCCTTGTGGATATGCTGGTCTAGAAATGGTACAAACCGCTGATTTACACGGCCCAAAAGATACCGCTAGCGCAGGTACTGCGTTAGTGAAACATTTAATAAACTTACTTGAAGCAACCAATGTTAGCTATCAATCTGGTTTACCAAACGAGAATAATACGTATCATGAGTAGTCATTTAACCGCAGAAGCAAAAACAGCTGATCGTGCTGCCGGCGAAAAATTTCGCGATGCAGACAAATTAGCGCACATCCCAATTAAAGTTATTAGTTCAACAAAAGCGACTATGTTACGTAAACCAAGCTGGTTACGTATAAAATTACCTCGTTCTAGTGAACGTATTGATAGTATCAAGGCTAATTTACGTAAAAACAATCTGCATTCAGTATGTGAAGAGGCTTCATGCCCTAACCTATCTGAGTGTTTTAATAATGGTACTGCCACCTTTATGATCTTAGGTGACCTTTGTACGCGTCGCTGCCCATTTTGTGATGTAGGTCATGGCCGTCCATTACCGCCCAATAAAGATGAGCCAAAAAAGCTAGCTAATAGCCTCAAAGATATGGGCTTAAAGTATGTCGTTATCACTTCAGTTGATAGAGATGACTTACGTGATGGTGGCGCACAGCAATTTGCTGACTGTGTTAAAGAAATTGGCGAGCAAGCACCCAATACTAAAGTTGAAATTTTAGTCCCTGACTTTCGTGGTCGTATGGATAAAGCGCTTGAAATCCTTAACAAAACTCCACCGCATGTTTTCAATCATAATATGGAAACAGCGCCCCGCCTTTATACCAAAGTACGTCCAGGCGCTAACTACCAGTGGTCATTAGACTTACTTAAACGTTTTGGTGAAGCAAACCCAACAGTAACAACTAAGTCAGGCTTGATGGTTGGTTTAGGTGAAACGAATGAAGAAATTCTAGAAGTCATGCAAGACTTACGTAATCATGGTGTAACTATGCTTACCGTTGGTCAATACCTTCAACCAAGTAAAGATCATCTTGCTGTTGAGCGTTATGTACACCCTGATGAATTTGCTATGTTTGAACGTGAAGCTAAGAAGATGGGCTATGAGCACGCCGCTTGTGGACCACTTGTACGTTCAAGTTACCATGCTGACAAACAGGCTGCTGGAGAAGAGGTAAAATAGCGCTAGAAAAGATTCTCAGTATAATAATTATTATAACAGCCAGTATATTTATACTGGCTTTTATATGTTTAATGATATGTAACCTGAACTCTGGATAATGAGTGCTTGATATTAATTTAAGAACAACAACTTACGGTTGTTAAGGGAGAAGTTTACAAAATTAAGTAGCAATAAACTCTATCAATGTTTCAATTTATTCGATTATCAAGGCAAAACGTTTATGAATAACGGGTTATTTATCGACGTTTTAACGCTGAGAATCGGATAAAGGGGAATATTGAGCAAGTGCTGCTTATCCAGAGTTCAGGTTATGTAAATAGGTTTTTCAACTTATGGCTTGATTAGTTAATTTATTAGACAGAGTGAAATATCAATTATCGCTTGGGCTATGGATGTAACAGCGATGGTTTATAAATACCCTTATTGCCGTGTGTAAGGTTCTGTAATAGGAATATTAGGCTTTGTTTTGATTGTATTATTTTCCTTCCATTGGATTGGGAAGTATGGAGTATGGAGTATTTGTTATGGGCTTTTTTGACGCTGTAGTTGGCGCAAATCAGCACTTCATGGGTTGGAAAAAAATATCTGCAGGTGAATTTTATCTGAAACTAGCTGTAGACCCTTTCATCTTGTCAGGTTTAGCAGTCATTATGATTATTGGTGCAACATATATAATTATGATTAAAAAGCGTTAATAAAATAACTAGCTTTAGTACCTTGATAATATTTTAGATATATAGCCGTTCTACCTGAAGATGCAGCATTTAGCTGGCATTATAAACGCCTTTAGGCAAGGCATTTATTGAAGAGAATAGTTATTCTATTATCGAAATCAATAACGTAGCATAAAGCGTTTATAAAGGAAGCTGAAATTAAGTCACGAATGCTAATCACTTATTTTTAAGCTCGCTAATATAACTCACTGGTCAGCGTATTTAATTTAGGATTTTTCGGATAGAACTTATCTGACATGCTACTGATATGTTCAAAAAAACGCGTGTCTTTATAAGGTAATTTCATAAAACCAGAAATACCAACACCATCAATCGTAGGTAATAATGTCAGTATCTTCGCTAAACAGGCTTTAAATTCAGATTTTTTTTCATGATTGAGTAACATCAAATAGCTATGAATCTTTAAATGTTTAGGTAGAACCTCAAAAATAATACAACCGGTATGATGAATTAAGTTTAACTCGGCCAAAACTGTCATTAAGTCGTCAGGTAGGTATAAATATTCATCGGGATCTTTACCATCTTCAAAGTAAGAATGTAATCGCGTTATATCATCAACGTCTGGCACATCACTAATGTCAAAAGTTATCTCTTGAGCAGGTTTAGCAATAAATGGCTGGCTTTCACTAATGCGTTCAACGTGAAGAGTATTACGAGCGTTAAATAAACAACTTTTAAAAACACCAACACGAAATATACCTTGAGCTAACGAAATAATATTGTTTACTGCGCTAGTAAAAGAGGTTTTAAGCGTCTTATCAAATAACGTTAAGTTAGAATCAATATAAACCCCCTCTTTAGCCCAGCGAATGGCAATGCCACCAACCACAGGGAAGTTACCTAAGCGACTTAACGCGGCAATAAAAGCTTTTTCATTATCGCCCATGCCCATCAAGTAGTTTTTATAATATTTGTCCAGTTGCGCGTCATCAATTTCCGATAAACTATCGTGCCCCGTTTGCTCACGTAAAAATGATTTTCGCGAACCATAAACCACCGTGTCTATCTGCTCGTTTTGCGGTTTAACCCACACAGGAACATAGGCAACAACTTCCACTGGCGTTAATTTATCAGCTAACACAACCTGTTTAAGATAACTAAGATTGTTAAAAAAATAATCACCTGCTTGGCTTCTTAATTGTTCATCATCACTCAGCATGCCTGTTAAGACTTGTGCTAACAATTTAGGCAGACCTAATGCATTAGCTGGTATAACTTTGATACCATATCGACATGATTGCCCTGACGCTAATGCATATAGTGTTGCAGCTAAGCCTTGCTCATCAAAACGAGGTGTTGATAAACCGCCATTAAGTTGTTCAGGACCAATAAAGTAAACATCACCTAAACGGGCATTACTATGCTGTAAATCACTACTCATTAACTCCATCACATTGGTACTAGTACTTTGTTGATCACAATCAAGCTGTGCACTTACCGATGAGCCCCAATCAATGAGCTGCACTTTACCAGAACTTTTATCATAAACTAGATTTGAAGGTTTGATATCGCCATGAACCACTGGCTTTAATTGTCGATGATTATTGGCTTCGCGTAAATACAATAATATATCAGCTACCTGTAAGGCGATACTCATCACTAACTCAGGGGCTAACGGTCCAACTTGTAATGATAACTGCTCTAAATCTATACCAGGTGCTCGGGTCATTTGTAAAATAGATTGACGTTTTATTTTCTGATATTCAATGACTTTAGGGATTTGAGGGTGGTTAAGTTGTCCTTGAAGATCGGCTTCTTCAGCTAAACGGTCTTGTACGTGTTGCGGTAAATTAACACGAGAGAATTTAAATACTACTGGTAGCTCTTTCTCTTCACTGTTTTTACCTTTAATACCAGAGAAAACAAAACCATAAGCTCCCTTACCTAAAATAGCAACATCTTCAAAACCGACTTGTCTTAATTGCTGCTGACAAAGGTCAACCCATTGTTTTAACTTAGTCGCATCTTTATGGCTAAGTAAATAAATGGATTGTTCTTGAGCAATATAGAAATGCTGTAATTTTTTATTGGTCACTGAATATACTTCCAACTACTATATAAAAACCGATCAATGTCACTTTATGCCATGCTCTCTTAACTTCATCGCTATTTTATTATGTGAAACCTTTAGACGCTCAGCCAACTTTCGTGTTGTTGGAAATAGTGGATGCAGCTGCGCTAACAATTTAGCTTCAAAATTAGCCTGAGCGCTAGACCAATCTATAACTGTATCAATATTCTGTTCACTATCTTGTGGCTGATTATTACTATTCAAGGTAATACTATGAGTACCAGCATGCTTATTGAGTACTTGCAGTAAATCATCCGCACAGATATCTCCACCATTACTTAAGGCTATCACACTAAATAGTACATTTTGTAATTGTCTGATATTGCCTGGCCAAGCAAAGTCTTGCAATAAAGTAAGTGCCTCTCTGGTAATTTTAGGCAAAGTAATAATCGTTTGTTGACTATTATTTACTTGCTTGGCCGCATTTTCAATAAAGAGGTTTGCTAACAAACTCATATCCTCAATGCGATCTCTTAACGGAGGTAATTCGATACTAAGCACGTTAAGACGATAATATAAATCTTCTCTAAAGGTTTTTTTACTGATTAACTTGGCCAAGTTTTGATGACTGGCGCTGATAATACGCACATTTGCGACCAGTTCTTTAGTGCCGCCAACACGGCGATAAGTTAGATCCTGTAAGAAACGTAATAGTTTAGCTTGCAAATAAGGTGACATTTCCGCAATTTCATCTAAAAATAAACACCCTCCTTCGGCTATTTCAATTAAGCCCGGTTTTCCGCCTTTTTGAGCGCCGGTAAAAGCACCACTTGCATAACCAAAAAGTTCACTTTCTAACAAATGCTCCGGTAGTGTAGAACAATTAATAGCTAAAAAAGGTGCTTTGGATCTCAAACTGGCTTGATGTAATGCCCTCGCGATTAATTCCTTACCGGTACCCGTTTCACCACTGATTAATACTGGTAAATCTAATTTCGCAAAGCGTTTGCTTTGCGCTTTAATTAAACGGATGCTTTTTGATTGGCCAATAATATTATCAAAACTGTGCTCTTGATGGCTTTGCATCAAAGAAATTTGTCGGCCTAAGGTATTCATCGAACGCAGTATTAGTACCGAGCCACTTATTTTTTTATCGTTATTTATTGGTAATTGATTGGCCGATTTCGATATTACTGGACTGATATCAAGTATGTAAGCTTTACCTTGAATAGTCACGGCTTGGCTGGTAGCACTATGAGTAAGCATTGCTTTGTTTATTTGACCAATAAAGGCTTCGATTGGCTTGCCCAAATAATCAGTTGCAACGAGGGTATCTTCGACGCCCTCTACTGGTGGCTTAAGTTTATGACTGGCCTTGTTCATCGCTAAGATTAAACCATTACTATCAATATCGATAATAGGCTCTGGCATTTTATCTAAGAGCGCTTGTAAATGATTTTCTCGCTGCTCGCTGGGTAATAAGTTGATCATATCAACACTTATTACTCCGCCAACAGTAACTAAACAGGCTCGAATTAAAGATAAGGTTAACGCATCATATTGAACATGCACATAGGTAAAGCAACTGATAATTTCAACCGCTTTTAAATTCCAGGCTTGCTGTGCAAACACGGTTAATATTTCTTGTGAAATACCTATTCTATCGCTTGATTCAATAACAATACGCATAAAGAGAGACGTTAAATAATGACTTGTAATATAAATATGACACAGTAATTAAATTAGTACAAACATGATTTCCCTTATTGTACTGACGTTGAGCATTACTTTTAACTATAAATCACTTTCAGTCACTATCAGTTGTCATTAATTTATTACAACAGTTTATCTAGTCATCATAAAAAAATTATAACCGATTGAAAAATAAGGAATTAATATATTGGCTATAAAGTTGCAATACACTAGTTATAACAACTATATATAAGCTGAAACTTATGTACTAAGACACGTTTGCCAATATTAAATAAATAATAAAAATAATAATTTTACCTCACTTTGGAAGAGATACTATGACTAAGTTTAAGAGCAAGAATATTGAAACTAACGCCATTCATGCTGGCAGAATTGATGATAAACAGTTCGGCTCGCTCGCCACACCTTTATATCAAACCTCAACCTTTATTTTTGATAATGCTAAACAAGGTGGCGACCGATTTTCTGGTGAGAGCGAAGGTTATATTTACACGCGCTTAGGTAACCCAACCACTCGCCAATTAGAACTTCGCGTTGCTGCATTAGAATGTATGGATGATGCAGCAGCAACCGCTACTGGTATGGCAGCTGTTTCAGCGGCTTTATTGACTAACTTGCAAGCTGGCGATCATATGATTTCGTCTAAAGCAGTTTATGGTTGTTCATTTTCCTTGATGAATCATATTTTTAAAAAATATAATATCGAGGTGACTTTTGTCGATATGACCGAGCCTGAAAACATCAAAGCTGCTATCAAAGAAAATACTAAATTAATCTTTTTAGAAACCCCCATCAACCCAAACTTAGTGGTATTAGATTTAGAAGAAATTTGTACTATTGCTAAAGAGTACAAGTTATTGTCTATCGTCGATAATACTTTTCTTACCCCTGTTTTACAGCAACCCGCAAAATTTGGTGCTGATATTGTTGTCCATAGTGCGACTAAATACCTCAATGGTCATGGCGATGTTGTCGCTGGTATCGTGTGTGGTAGTTTTGAGATGATCAATGAAATCAAAATGACTACCCTGAAAGATATTGGCGCAACAATAAGTCCTCATGATGCTTGGTTGATTATACGAGGCCTGAAAACATTACCTATTCGCATGGACCGGCATTGCAGTAATGCACAAAAGGTAGCAGAGTTTTTAGAGCAACATCCTATGGTTAATGAAGTTTATTACCCTGGCCTTAAAAACCACCCAGGTTACAAGTTTATTGGTAAACAAATGAAAGCCGCGGGTGGTGTTATTGCTTTTGAATTAAATACTGATCTTGCTGGTGGTACAACATTTATTGATGCTATGGAGCTTTTCTCTATTGCGGTAAGTTTAGGTGATGCTGAGTCACTGATTCAGCATCCCGCTTCCATGACACATTCGCCTTATACACCAGAAGAACGGGCAGATGCAGGTATCAGCGATAGTTTAATACGTATTTCGGTTGGCTTAGAGAGTGTTGAGGATATTATTGCTGATTTGACTAAAGCCTTAGCCAAGATAACTCAAGCTATTACAGCTAACGTGGCTAGTATCACTAAAACCTCTAGTGCAGGCTAATATTGTTTAGACCTTAATTTTAGATATTGTAAATATCAAAAAGTCTCAATATGTATTTAGCATATTGAGGCCTTATTAATCTTTAGTGCTGTTATTTATCGGCGACTACTTATCAGAAAAAACTATCGCTAGTTGAGGTAATAATTTTGCTTTTAATGCTACTATTTCTTCATCAGAATAAGGCGTTAATGCTTGCTGACCCCAAATAGGCTTTGGCCATTGCGCGTCGCTTTTAAAGCGAACAACATGATGAACATGCAATTGCTCAACTACGTTACCTAATGCGGCAATATTCATTTTATCGCCAGCAAACACTTGCAATAGTAATTCACTCAATAAACTTGACTCATTAAGTAACTGTTGCTGCTGCTGCCACTCTAATTGAAACACTTCGCTGATATCGGCTATTTTAGGTACTAAAATAAACCAAGGGTAGGCACTATCATTACATAGTAGTAATTTACACAAAGGAAAATCAGCTAGCTCAATACCATCGAGTACTAATTGAGGATGTAAACTAAATGTTGTTATTTCACTCATGATTAAAACCTTATTATGAATAAATTATTATTAAAATTAACGATTAAAGCTAACGACTATACCTTGTGTTTAAAACCCAATTAACGCTTGTTTTTACGGCCACGACCACGCGCTGCTTTTTTGGCTTCTCTTGCTGCAATACGCTTCGCTTCTAGTTCAGTGAAGTGAGCGTTTTCTGCATCGATAATATCTGGTAATTCAAAGGTAATAGCACCTAAGGTTTTATCACGAATTTCATTAATCAAAATAACTGACGCTTTATGTAAATCAACACGGCCACCGCTTTTAACACAGCTACGTTTACGACCAATCGCTTCTATTAAGTCTTCTTCATGGGCTGGTAACTCGTTTAGTTTATAACGTTCCATTACACGTTTAGGATAAAATTTGAGTAAGTAATCAGCCGCAAAATAGGCAATATCATCATGATCAAAAGCAGTATCTTTTACCGCTCCAGATACCGCTAAACGATAACCAGAATTTTCATTGGCTATTTTAGGCCATAACATACCTGGAGTATCGAAAAGGTATAAACCATCTTCAAGACGAATACGCTGTTGACCTTTAGTTACTGCCGGTTCATTACCCACTTTAGCTTTTGCTTTACCGACTAAGGTATTGAGTAACGTAGATTTACCAACATTGGGTATCCCCATTATCATCGCGTTGATTTGCTTACCTTCTTCATCTTTATTCGGTACCATTTTACGAATTAAACCGACAAGATTTTTTGCTACACCTGGCTGCTCTGTGGTTAAAGCAATCGCTTTTACATTATGCTGCGACTCTAAATAATCTAACCAAATCTTAGTACTTTCAGCATCAGCTAAATCACTTTTATTCAGGATCTTTATCAGTGGCTTATCACCTCTGATCTCAGTGATCATAGGGTTTTCACTACTAAAGGGTAAACGCGCATCACACACTTCAATAACCACATCTATTTGCGGTAATATCTCTTTTATTTCTTTTTGTGCTTTGTGCATGTGGCCTGGAAACCAGTTAATCGCCATGAAAATCCTAAGGTAACTATTACAATGACGCGATTTTAACAAGCTTTTAGCCAACGTGGCTAGCCATACTTAAAATTATATCAAACTAGCTAAATAACGTTCTTTGTATTGACGAGGGCTGATGCCATAAAATTTTTTAAAACAACGGCTAAAATGGCTACTATTGGTAAAGCCTAAGGCAAAACATGTTTGAGTAACCTGCTGCCCTTTTTTCAATATACTCGCCGCTTGCTTCAACCGACTTTGTAGTTGATAAGCCATAGGACTACAGCCTAAATGTAACTTAAACTCATAAAAAAACTTGCTTCGACTGATGTAAGATATCCACGCTAAATCATCGATATTTATATTTTCATTTACATACAGTTCAATATAATTTAACGCGGCATTTAAGCTGTTGTTATCGGGCTCTGGCTGTGAAAATGCTAAAATAAATTCACGCGTTTGCTGATGTAATAATCGAATAGTTAACTCTGATAGCGCCAGCGCAACCATGGCACTTCGCTCAGAATGGTTTTCTGAATAAATATGTACAATACGATTTAAGACATTTTGAGTTTTACTATTATGATATATATGCACCAGTTTTTGGTCATATTGCCAATGACCAAAGGCCTGATGGAGTCGCTGTTGCTAGTTCAACATGGCAGACACCTGCTGCACCCTATCACTCGATATCTCTATCGCTAAACAGGTGGTTGGATCCGAAATTTTCGCAACAGGGAAATCAATTTCTACTAAGCTTCCTGGCGCTATAATAAAAGATCCATGGGGTAAAAACTCCATAAAAGTCATCTTACACGCTGTGTATTACTTTTTTATCCGTCACCATAGCGCAAAAAAGTAATTGATCAGACTGTAATTTTATCTGCTTAGCTACTTGATAAGTATCATAAATACTCAACTCAGATTCAGGACCTGCAAAGGTAAGTTTATTTTCAACCAACACTTTAGGTGGCTGTTTAATACTATCAATGGCTTGTGTGATCATAAAAGTTAATCCGTTAATGTGAACTTACAGACAAGTTTTCTGAATTTACCGTACAGTTAAATAATTACTTTTTTACTAAAGTAAATAACCTTAATAAAAAATACAACTATAATAACTTGTAATCGCTTTGCGCCATTATAAAAAACTAGAAGTAAAGCATTACTAAAACAGCGTTCAACTTCAGAGGAAATATTATGATATATGCAGCACCTGGCTCAGAAAATGCACTGATGAGCTTCAAAACTCGCTACCAAAATTTTATTGGTGGTCAATGGGTTAAACCTCAAAATGGCAAGTACTTCGATAATATTAGCCCAGTCAATGGTCAAGTATTTTGCCAAATACCACAATCGGATCACCTTGATATAGAACTGGCACTTGATGCTGCACATAAAGCGAAAAAAGCTTGGGGCACAACTTCAGTAACCGACCGCTCAAATACTTTATTGAAAATTGCTGACCGTCTTGAACAGAATTTAGAATTACTCGCTGTTGCTGAAACGTGGGACAACGGTAAAGCTGTTCGCGAGACATTAGCAGCAGATATTCCACTTGCAGTTGATCATTTCCGTTACTTTGCCGGTTGTTTACGCGCGCAAGAAGGCTCATTAGCTGAGTTGGATGAAAAAACAGTTTCTTATCATTTTCATGAGCCTTTAGGGGTTGTCGGTCAAATTATCCCGTGGAACTTCCCAATATTAATGGCTGCTTGGAAGTTAGCTCCAGCATTAGCTGCAGGTAATTGTGTAGTACTTAAACCTGCCGAGCAAACCCCCGCTTCAATTTTAGTCATGATGGAATTAATTGAAGACATATTACCTGCTGGCGTACTCAACGTGGTTAATGGTTTTGGTGTAGAGGCTGGTGAAGCATTGGCTACTAGTAAACGTATCGCTAAAATTGCTTTTACTGGTTCAACACCTGTCGGTGAAAAAATTATGCAAGCTGCCGCGAAGAATATTATTCCTTCAACGGTAGAGCTTGGTGGTAAATCGCCAAATATTTTCTTTGAGGATGTGCTTGACCATGAAGATGCATACCTAAGCAAATGTATTGAAGGTGCAATATTAGCTTACTTTAACCAAGGGGAAGTATGTACTTGCCCATCACGTTTGTTCGTGCAAGAAGATATTTATGACCAGTTTATCGAAAAAGTTATTGAACGTACCCAAGCTATTACGCGTGGTAACCCATTAGATACCACAACCATGGTTGGAGCTCAGGCATCTAAGCAACAATTTGATAAAATATTAAGTTACATTGAGATAGGTAAGAATGAAGGCGCTGAAGTCCTTATGGGCGGTAACGTTGAACAACTAACCGATGATCTAAACAGTGGTTTTTACATCCAACCTACCCTGTTAAAAGGTACTAATGACATGCGTATTTTCCAAGAAGAGATTTTTGGTCCTGTAATTTCATTAAGTACTTTTAAAGACGAAGCAGAAGCGCTTGCCTTAGCTAATGGCTCTGAGTTTGGTTTAGGTGCAGGTGTTTGGTCTCGTGATATGAACCGCGCTTACCGTATGGGCAGAAAAATTGAAGCAGGTCGTGTTTGGACTAATTGTTATCACATGTACCCGGCTCACGCGGCCTTTGGTGGTTATAAAAAATCTGGCGTTGGTCGTGAAACCCATAAAATGGCACTAGAACAATACCAACAAACCAAAAACTTGCTGGTTAGTTATGATGTAAATCCCCTTGGTTTCTTCTAAGTTTTATAACAAAGGTATTCATTAACAATTTCCGATAGTAATAAGACAAGCTATTGATACAACTAGCTTGTCTTATTTATAGATCTCTCTGCACTTACATATCCCCTTCCTTTTTATTACCGTGACTTATGTCTGTATTTAGAACAGGCTATCTTAAACGGAAATACTGTTTATTCAGCGCCTAAATAACCTCATTATTAAAAGATGACTTAACATATCGATAATAAGTAATTAAAACATCAGCTCGTAAAGTGGGAGATTTAAGCGTCTATAAGAGCCGGCATATTCCCCTACCATTCAATAAAAAATATTAATAGAAATGAGAAAGTACTTTGCTAAATGAGTTTATTCCCCCTAAATTAGTACCTAATGACTTCACATCTACTAAGTTACCTGACAGTGCAGCACTACCTTTATCCTCATTAAATAAAATAGCGACTCACCCGTTGCGTGAAAAACTTTATAATGAATTACACAATAGGCCTTTTCAATCAATAGCCTCCCCTGCTCAGCTCACCCATATTGCTATTCAGCATCAAGGAAAATTAAAGCAACAAGAATATGAATTCATCTCACTTTTATGTAATAGATTTCAAGTCAGTTCGCCAGCAGAATCAATGTCCTGTTTTTATCAAGACTTTGGCTTGTTCAGTCTTCGCTGGGAACGTCATTTAGAATATTCCACTTATACTTTTATTCACCAAGCGCCACTAACAGATCAACCCTTTATTAAAAATGCTATCGATTATGTCCCCAGTAATTGGTTTGAGAAAATGCCCGGCCAGGTAATCGCTGCCGTTCATTTAGTCATTCAATCTGAAAATATTGATAAAGAGATAACACACAGAGTTGAACACTTTTTTGACAATATGGCATTAATCGCTAGCGCGCCAGTATATTCACAGGCGAAGGTATGGAGCTCATTTAAATTACATGAAGATGGTTTTGGCCGTTTTCTGATATACCAACAAGACTTATCGACTGCACAGCTTGGCCGTTTAGTTTAACAATTATTGCAGCTCGATACTTATCGGTTAATGGCAACGCTGGGCTTACCTTTAGCACAAGAAATTAACAGTGAACTGAATCAACTCGATATACAACTACAACAAGTGACCACTTATATAGCCTTAGGTACTGATAAAAGCGATAGAGAGCTGCTAACACAAGTATCTAAAATAGCGGCAAAAGTTGAAGATTACCGTAGTCAAAGTACTTATCGCTTCTCAGCTACTAATGCCTATTATGACGTAGCATTACAACGGATGGATGAACTAAAAGAAGAAGAAATCCCTGGTTATATGACCTTACAAGAGTTCTTAATGCGTAGAATTACTCCTGCCGTTAAAACCTGTCAAACTGCCGCTAATCACTTAGAAGATATTTCTAGGAGAGTCACCCGCGCTAGTGATTTATTACGTACACGCGTTGACATGGTGTTACAAGAACAAAATCAAACCTTATTAAAATCTATGAATCACCGTGTTCACGTACAAATGTGTTTGCAACAAACCGTTGAAGGTTTATCCGTTGCCGCCATCAGTTATTACGGCATACAGTTATTTGAAACAATGCTAACGGCATTACCAACGTTAGGGATTAAATATAACCATGAACTCGTCAGTGGCTTTGCTGTACCTATTGTTATTATTACTGTATTTGTTGGCACACGTCTGATACATAAGCGCTTAATGAAAGGATTACAATAATTCAAACATGCTAACGCGGTTTACTCAAAACACCAGATAAAACTATTGCTGAGTATTTGATTTAGGTAATCACTAAGGTAAACATAATTTTGTTTCTCCCTATTTTTTAGTAGCTAAGCATTAACTTTTTACTGATAATGATAGTCATTAAGTACATTCTTTACTATGTGCATTTATCATCAAACACCTTAAATACGAGTTAGCTATTACCTTATGAGTAAAAAATTCTACGTTATCTGGAAAGGCGCCCAAATGGGTGTATTTACTACTTGGCCTGAAGTTCAACAACATACTGCTGGTCGCTCTGATGCGCAATATATGGGCTTTGAATCAAAAAGTGCGGCGGAGCAAGCGTTTGCTTCAACGTATACCAAAGCATTAATGCAACGTTCATTAAGTAAAGGTGGTACAACTACCGCACCGACGTC
>JBKEHN010000037.1:0-21358 GCA_046710905.1 Colwellia sp. | reverse complement strand
TAGCTTGATACTTTTCAGTAAGAAATTTACTGGCTGCATCAGGAGAGCCAGGAATTTTCACGCCGACTTCCGTATCTAAAACAATGCGAGCAGCGCTTGAACACAAAATATAGAGCTGATAGTTTGCTGATATTAAACATTCAATGAGGCGTAAGGCATAAGCAGCACCGGAAGCACCTGTAATGGCAAGGGTTATTTTACCATTAAAATCACTTTTCATCTTAACCACCTTGTTCGAATTTCGTATCATTAGTTAACAAACCTACAGTTTAATCTCTGATTATACTTAACCATTTTTAATAGTTTTCTTGACTTTTTTTAGTGCCATTTGCTGTTTTAGAGGCGATAAATAGTCAATAAATAATTTACCTTTTAAATGGTCTATTTCATGTTGCATCACAATCGCAAGAAATTCATCACTGGTAACAGTAAACTTTTTTCCATCACGATCTAGTGCTTCAACCGTAACGTGAGTGAAGCGTTCAACATCAGCATAATAGCCCGGTATAGACAAACAACCCTCTTGCCCCTTAGCTGTTTCTTCACCGTGAGTTATCACTGGATTTATAAGCACAAGTGGTTCATCTCGATTTTCTGAAATATCAATAACTACTACAGCTTCACTACAGCCAACTTGTGTTGCAGCTAATCCAATACCATCTTCGGTATTGTACAGGGTTTCAAGTAAGTCATCGATTAACACCTGAATTTTGCTTACATCAGATACAGCTAATGCTTGGTCTATAAGCTTATCGTTAGGTGCGGTAAGTATTGTTAATACGGTCATTGTGCTGGGTTCTCTTTACTATTTTGATTAAGCCAAATAGGTTTAAATATTTTATTTAAACCTATTTGGTGTTTATACGGTTATGTTCGCCAAACGGTTCAATATTTTGTCATGAATTCCAGCAAAATTACCATTACTCATAACAACAATTATATCGCCCGCTTGTGCTTGTTGAGTGATATCTTCAACTAATTTTTCAATATTTTCTTCTACTTGACAAGGTGGCTTACATTGATTAATTAAATTACTCACTGACCAAGTTATTTGCTCATCTTGGTAGATAAATACCTGATCCGCATCCATTAACGATTGTGGTAGTGATTCTTTGTGTATACCTGACTTCATAGTATTAGATCTAAATTCTAATACTGCAAAGATACGCCCTGCTTGTACTTGCTGTGAAAGTTTAGCACGTACCCCTGCTAATGTTTTTTCGATAGCCGTTGGGTGATGAGCAAAATCATCATAAACGCTAATATTATTGACTGTGCCACGTAGTTCAAAACGACGCTTAGTGTTGATAAATTCAGCTAATGCTTCGGTAGATACTGAGCTTGGCACACCCGCATGACGGGCAGCAGCTATTGCCATCACCGCATTATCAATATTGAAATCGCCAATAAGGTCCCACTTAACAACACCTTGTTTTTTACCGTTAAAGTTAACGATAAATTCGCTACCTTGCACATTTAATTTTTCAACTTGCCAGCCCATTGCTAGTTGAGGAGCTTGCTTAAGAGCCTCTCTAGATACTTGTTTAGCTTTTCCATTAGAAAATTCAGTTGGTGTCCAGCACCCCATAGCTAATGTCTCACTAATGGCTTCCTCATTAGCCGGTGATAGAATCAAACCATTACTAGGTACCATGCGGATGAGGTGATGAAATTGTTTTTGAATATCACTGAGCTCATCAAAAATATCGGCATGATCAAATTCTAAATTATTAATAACTAAAGTACGCGGTCGATAATGCACAAATTTAGAGCGCTTATCAAAAAATGCACTGTCATATTCATCCGCTTCAATAACAAAGAAAGGTGCATCACCTAAACGAGCAGAGCTAGAGAAATTTTGCGGTACCCCCCCAATAAGAAATCCAGGAGACATATGGGCATATTCTAAAATCCACGCCAGCATACTACTGGTCGTTGTTTTACCATGTGTGCCAGAAACAGCGAGAACCCAGCGATTTTTTAACACATTGTCGAGTAACCATTGTGGACCTGAAGTATAGGGGATATTACGATCTAGCATATATTCCACCATTTTATTACCGCGCGATATAGCATTACCAACAATAACCAAATCAATATCATCAGAGAAGTTATCAACTTGGTAGCCTGAGATTAATTCAATACCTAACTGCTCTAACTGAGTACTCATTGGTGGATATACATTGGCATCAGAGCCGCTAACTTTAAAGCCTAGCTCTTTTGCAATCGCAGCAAGACCTCCCATGAAGGTACCACATATACCTAGGATATGAAGGTGTTGGATTTTATTAGTCATAAATATAATAATCAAAGGATAAAGAAGCGCTATAATTAGCAATATCATACCTCAAAGCTCGATACCTCAAAAGGGTAAAGCCACATTTTAGTCGCTGAAATAACTAATATCGAGATAATAAGCAAGACTAACTACTTGAACAAGGCAAAACCGCAGACTTAATTTGATCTTATTGATGTCCCGCGGTTGTTGTGGTAGTTACAAAGCAAAATTCTTAAGTGGTCAAGTTTAGAAAAATTCAACTTATGGCTTACCTACAAGTGAGTAGCAACAAAGTTATATATCACTTTGCAGTTGTAACCCACTAACTTATGTTGAGGTTAACCATAACTAATAGTTGTTAAATAGTAGAAAATATTATTCTGCTAGAAGTCATATCCGAGACTAAGTATTAATCTATAATCATTCGATTCTGGTGGTAACGATCCAGTGGGGATAATAGGCTAAGCGACTCGGTCTATATAAAGTGTAAAATCTAACGAAAAATCGTCTCGAAATTCAAATTCTAAACCTGTTTTTAAATGTGAATTTCGTTTACCTGAGTTTTCTTCAACGAATTGTATCTGATAGTCAAATATAAGGTCTAAACGACTTGAAATACTATAATCATATAAAGTACCTAAGGCAATAACGCCACTATTTTGATCACTTTCATCTGCAGCATTAGAATACAGTGTTTTTTGATAACTGGGTCCAAGGGTTACATCCCACTGTAGACGTTTATTATGAATAAGATGATAGCCCAAGCTAATTCCTATTGTGTTTCTATACTCAATATTTTGCTGTCAGTCGGTAAAATACTCAAAGTCGAACACTCGAAAGAACACTTTACTACTATAGAACCAATCGAGGTAGGAAGTTAAACGAATAGTATCAGTAATAACTATCTCATTTTCATCAATAGTCAATTTACTATAATTATTAATAAAATCAACACTAAACCGGGTAAAAGGTGTTCTTCGTTACACTCTTGCATTAACAGAGTAATCTAGTTGACTAACGTTGCCTATATTAACATCAATACCTAAACGGACCTTACCATCCCACAACTCTTTTCTAACATCAGAAGAGGACGTGATCGATAGAAGTTGTGATAAAGGATAATGCTGTTCACTACCACTACTGATTATAACCAGGTGTTGCTCCTTAACAATGAGGAAGCCTTGTTTCACTTCCCCATTTGCAAAACGTATTTGTTGATCAAATCGGCGACGAAGTTCTATTACCTTATCCCAATCAAAAGTGATGGTATCAAACTCATCACTTTCAAATTCTAATTCATCGTCATACATGGAAATAATATCGCCTTTTAACCACTCTCCTGAGCGTAGTTTAAGCCAATCAAATTATTGTAAAAAATAGGCGTTGGAGGGCCCCATACCTCAGTATGCTCTAAATTTTCTTGCCCTTTACTTATAAAGCTAATTAAGGCCATCGCTAAGAATAAATATCTATTCACAAGATTATATCCGGTTACTCTCACTATTGGCTTACATTAAAAAAGGCTTGTACAAGATGAGGTACAAGCCTAATATAAACAATAGATTAATTAGTTAAAACTCGTACTTTAAAGCAACGACTAAACGGAAATCATTCTTTTCTGGTACCTCACCGTCATTATCTTCTTTTGGATTTTCTGTGCGATCCGCATAAAAGGTCAAATCAAGGTCAAAGTCGTTAGTGAGGTCAATTTCTATACCTGTTTGGAAGTGATGAATATTACCACCAGAGGCTTCATCAATCACTTGTACACTATACGAAGCATCGTAGTCTATAGCACTCGTAACTTCAAAGGTAAAGTCAGTCCCTAGTGTTACACCAAAAGAGTCTTCACTACTATTTACCTCGTCAACAACACTAAGGAATTTACTTTTTTGATAACTTGGACCAAGATTAACATCCCAACTCGTTCGACTTGTATCAATAATATGATAACCCAATGCGATACCGTAATGGATTCGATATTCGAGGTTTAAAAGTTCATCAGCCATGTATTCAAAATCTGCAGCTCTGAAGTAAATCTTAGGATTAAAAAACCAATCATAAGATGACGTTAATCGCTCGCTATCAGTGGTAACTTTTGTTTCTTCTGTCTCTTGCTCTTGATAGCGACTATAATCTATGATGTAATCGTTTTAAAGCGACTACTTGAGCTTCGTCGCTGCATTCCTGCAGAAAAGGTATAATCAAACTGAACAGTATTTCCCTCGCGTAAATTGATACCCAAATTAACATAGCCATCCCATAAATCTCGTTCATTTTTACCTGAGGATGCAATGGATAAAAGATTACTAAATGCGTAACGTATAGTTACACCATATTTAACTAAAGATAATTGCCCATCTTTTAGCACTAAATAACCTTCAGCGATTGTTCCATCAAACATTCTAATGCTTTGCCATTGTTTACTTCGTAGCTCCGCAACATCATCCAAATCGATGGTCTGTATACCCAACTCATCACTGTCGAACTCTAATTTCTCATCGTACATAGAGACAATGTCGCCTTTAAGCCATTCATCCGATGTCAGCTTTATCCAATCAAAGTCTTGTTTAAAAATAGGTGTTGGTTTCTGCCACTTACTCTTATATTACTCCGCATAACCAATGGTTAGCAGCAATAGCACAAAGAGGATAATAAAAGTTTTAACTAGTATAGTAACCATAAATTTTTTCATAAAACCTACCTTGTAGATATTTTTTAACAGAAACTTATCAATATGGATAATCCTAACATGCGCGAGCTTGCCTCAAAAACAGTAAAGCTTTATCTTGGGAGATATTTTAAACATAACAATACAAAAAAATATAAATTATTAAGGGCAAGTCGCTAAGTATGTTCTATAGTAGGTTACTTATAATACTCAAGAATGCACCGCAATGACGCATACTGAGCACCAAAATAGCGCGAAAATAATCACTATAACAATAAAAAAGCTTATTAATCAACGAGGTCTTTCTTGGCACGATTTTAGCTAATTAAATGAATAATAATAGATGAATAGTAGTAATAACCAACCTTTATTTATTTTATAATTTACTCGATAATGTATAAAAATTTATAAAATTAACTTCACTGGAGACACCAAATGTCACAAGCAGTATTCGATTTAATTAAAGAACATGATGTCAAATTTATTGACCTTCGCTTTACAGATTCAAAAGGTAAAGAGCAGCATATTTCTATTCCTCATCACCAAGTTACTGAAGATTTTTTTGAAGATGGCAAAATGTTTGACGGTTCATCTATCCAGGGTTGGAAAGGTATTGATCAATCAGACATGATAATGATGCCTGACCCATCAACAGCTGTCCTAGACCCTTTTACCGATGCAGTAACACTAAATATCCGTTGTGACATCGTAGAACCTGATACTATGTTAGGTTACAGCCGTGACCCTCGTTCAGTGGCTAATCGCGCTGAAGAGTACATGCGTTCTACTGGTCTTGCTGATAGTGTGTTAATTGGTCCTGAGCCAGAGTTCTTCGTATTTGACGACGTCCGTTTTCATACCGATATGAGTGGTTCTTTCTTCAAAATTGATGATAAAGAAGCTGCATGGAACTCAGGTACTGAGTATGAAGAAGGTAACATGGGACATCGTCCTGGTGTCAAGGGTGGTTATTTTCCAACTTCACCGGTAGATTCTTCACAAGATTTGCGTTCTGCAATGTGTTTAGTCATGGAAGATATGGGCTTAGTAGTCGAAGCGCATCACCATGAAGTAGCAACTGCAGGTCAAAACGAAATTGCATGTCGCTTTAACACTATGGTTAAAAAAGCTGATGAAGTACAAATATACAAGTATGTTGTTCATAACGTTGCTCACGCATACGGTAAAACTGCGACTTTCATGCCTAAGCCAATCGTTGGCGACAACGGTACTGGTATGCATGTTCACCAATCTTTAGCTAAAGATGGCGTTAACTTATTCTCGGGTGATAAGTATGGTGGTTTATCTGAAATGGCTATTTACTACATTGGTGGCATCATCAAGCATGCTAAAGCATTGAACGCTTTTACTAACGCATCAACTAACTCATACAAGCGTCTGGTTCCTGGTTTCGAAGCACCAGTAATGCTGGCATACTCTGCACGTAACCGTTCAGCCTCTATTCGTATTCCAATTGTACCTTCACCTAAAGCCATGCGTATCGAAGTTCGTTTCCCTGATCCAACGATGAACCCTTACTTAGGTTTCACAGCTATGTTAATGGCTGGTCTTGATGGAATTAAAAACAAAATCCATCCTGGCGATGCTATGGATAAAGATTTATATGACTTACCCGCTGAAGAAGCGGCTGCAATTCCACAAGTCTGTTCTTCATTAGAAGAAGCATTAGACAGTTTAGAAGCTGATAATGAGTTCTTAACTGCTGGTGGCGTAATGGACTTAGATATGATAAATGCTTATATTGGTCTTAAGCGTGAAGAAGTTGAGTTATTAAACTCTTCTACTCACCCAGTAGAATTTGCGATGTACTACAGCGTTTAATATCACTTGGTCTTTATTTGAAGCGCTTCGCGCTTAATAAAAAGCTCACTTCGGTGAGCTTTTTATGTTCTAAGCGAAAAGAAAAACACTACTCACTCACATTTGACGACATAAAGTCATTTATTAATATAAAAATAATAAAAACATTTTTTTGTCTAAAGTATCGCTATATACTTAAATCAACATAAGCTATGGAATGCTGTAACATTGAGTACACAAATTACAGGAAAACATAAGGAATTATGATTAAGTTATTACTACTTACACTTTTAAGTATCACGTTGGCTGCTCCTGTGCACTCAAAAACGTCCAAAGTTTATGTATGGCGTAATGGAGAAGGCATATTAGTTTTTTCTGACTCACCAATAGCCGGTGCTGAAGAAGTAAAAACTAAACCAGGTAATATCATTCAATTGAGTACTTCTATAGATACTAAAGTACTCGATATCACACCTCAAGGAATGTTAGAAGAATATGAAATAGTAATTAACACACCTAAAAATAATGCCACCATACGCGATAATACTGGTTCAATATATATTAGTGGTGGTATCAAACCACGATTTAAAACTGGTTTAGAAGTGCAATTACTGCTTGACGGAAAACCTCATAACAAACCACAAACACACTCTATTTTTTCTTTAAGAGATATTAATAGAGGTGAGCATAAAATAAAAATGTTACTACTTGATGAAAAAGGCAAGGTTATTGCATCATCTACATTAGTAACGTTTTATATGCATAGAGCTTCAACAAACTAAGTTATTACTAATGACTTTAAGCCTTTATTAATAAAGAGCTATAAAAGAACTTAGTACTTTGCAGCCTATAAAAATAACACTGCAAATAAAACCTTTCTTTAGTAAACTCGTACTGTACGCACCAAAACAGTGCGTGATGTTATCTGCCTAAGGATTTTTATGCGTAGCCGTAGTTATATACAAGATCACAAGTTATCTTACCAGCAATCACTCTCTAACCAGTTGGTCACCGCGGTAATTATTCTTAATGATAAACTCCTCATCGTTTACGTAAACTCCGCTGCTGAAGCATTATTAAATAAAAGTTTGTACCGTTTATATAATACTGAATCTGAAATTATTTTTGCTAATACAAGTATTAATAGTACTCGTTTAAAACAACTGCTTGCCACCGGTCAAGAGTTTACCGACAGCGACATTGTAATAGGGCTGAATGAAAGTCACCGATTTACTGCCGAAGTAACAGCCTCTTCAGTCGAATTTGAAAGAACTCCCCATGTGTTACTTGAGTTCAAACAAATAGATCAACAAAAACAAATAAGCTTAGAAGTTTTTCAGCATCAGCAGTGGCTTGCTGCACGTGATCTTATTAAAGGACTGGCTCACGAAATAAAAAATCCTTTAGGTGGTCTTCGAGGAGCAGCACAATTACTCAGTAAAGAATTAAGCAATGAACAACAAGAATATACCAATATGATTATCGAACAAGCTGACAGGTTAACTAATTTAGTTGATCGACTACTTGGCCCTAATCAACTGCCACAAATGCAAACTCAAAATATCCATGGGATACTTGAAAAGGTATGCCAGCTGGTTAGTTATTCAAATGGACAAAAAGTTAATCTGTTACGCGATTATGATCCTTCGCTACCCGCTGTTGAATGTGATCAAGAAAAACTACAACAAGCAGTGCTTAATATTGTCAATAATGCCATACAAGCAATTGATAATAATCATAAAATAATTCTAAGAACCCGGATTGCTAGTAATAAGACGATTCATGGTAAACGTATAAAACTAGCGGTACAAATTTGTATCATTGATAACGGCCCAGGTATTCCGAGTAAAATTCAAGATACACTTTTTTATCCCATGGTATCGGGACGATCTAACGGAACGGGCTTAGGTTTATCTATTTCACAAACCTTAATAAACCAGCATAACGGTAAACTATCGTGCCATAGTAGACCTGGTCATACTGAATTTACAATTCTACTACCATTAACACAGCAACCTTTACATCAAGCACCTTTATTACAAGAGAATAAATTATGATCACCGAACAAGTGTGGATAGTTGACGACGATAGCTCAATTAGATGGGTACTTGAGAAAGCCTTTGCCAATTCAAATATCAGTTGTGCCGCTTTTGAAAGCGCTGAAAATTTATTGATTGCATTAGATCATGGACAGCCAGAAGTAATTATTTCTGATATTCGTATGCCAAATATCGATGGTATGGAGCTATTAAAGAAATTAAGAAAATACCACAATCATATACCGGTAATAATTATGACTGCTCACTCTGATTTAGACAGTGCTGTTAATGCTTATCAAGGAGGTGCCTTTGAATATTTACCTAAGCCATTTGATATTGATGAAGCCATCAATCTGAGTAAACGTGCTCTTACTCATGCTAGAGAGCAAAATGAAAAAAATAAACAACAACCTAATACTCCTTTAGCCGTCGGTTTAATTGGTGAAGCACCAGCGATGCAAGAAGTATTTCGAGCTATTGGCCGTCTATCACGTTCTAGTATTAGTGTTTTGATTAATGGAGAATCTGGTACCGGTAAGGAATTAGTTGCCCAAGCGCTACATTCTCACAGCCCTCGTGTTAATGAACCTTTTATTCCACTTAATATGGCTGCTATTCCAAAAGATCTTATTGAATCTGAATTATTTGGCCATGAAAAAGGTGCTTTTACTGGTGCTAATGCTGTTCGACAGGGTCGATTTGAGCAGGCACATGGGGGGACTTTATTTTTAGATGAAATTGGTGATATGCCATTAGATATCCAAACTCGCCTATTGCGTGTACTTTCTGATGGCCAAGTTTATCGTGTAGGTGGGCATCTACCTGTACAAGTTGATGTACGTATAATTGCTGCTACTCATCAAAATCTTGAAGATCGTGTCAATAAAGGTGAATTTAGGGAAGATTTATTTCATCGCCTTAACGTCATTCGTATTCACTTACCTAGTCTTAGAGAACGTAAGGAAGATATAGCACAATTGAGTCAGCACTTTTTAGCGCAAGCGGCTAATGAGCTCAGTGTGGAGGTTAAAACATTAAGTAAAAAAGCTAGTAACTTTCTGAATAACTGCCTTTGGCCTGGAAATGTTAGGCAATTAGAGAATATTTGTCGATTCTTAACTGTTATGGCAAGTGGTCAGGAAATTCTTATTGAAGATTTACCTAATGAATTGACCGAGAAATCTACACCTTTAAAACATGAATCGAATGCTTGGCAAGAAGTACTTAGTACTTGGATGGATCAAGAATTGGTAAAGGGTAAAGAAGCCATTCTAGATTACGCTCAAATTGAGTTTGAAAAAATAATGCTTGATCGGGCGCTAATATTTACTCAAGGTCATAAACAAGAAGCCGCAAAGAAATTAGGTTGGGGAAGGAATACCTTAACGAGAAAATTAAAAGAATTCAGTGATTAAGAGCTTAGCACTTAGAGCTTAATTTAGTTACTGAGCTTCGCTTGTACAAAGATTATCATCACATTGCTTGCAGTTATTGCATAGTTTTATATTAATGAAGTGAGCCGCGATAATAAGGCTCGCTCCACCAAAGATAAAGTACATTTCGTATTCAGGAGAAAAGTCATGCTTTATCCAATACAGGGCAACTCCTAAATAAAGCAAATAAAATGGATAAAGGCGTTTGTGGTAGCGTTTAAATCCAGAAAATAAAGCGATAGTACCCAGAGCAGCAGTAATTAAAAGAAAAACATGTTCCCACGCGTGATCAGCTAAAAAGCTTAATCCTAATAACGGTAGCATAGGTAATAATATAGGTAACAATATGCAATGTAATGCACACAAAGAAGTTGCTGTGATACCTATTTTATCTAACATGATAATTCCGAGATTATGAGTTAAGTTATATCTGAAAGATTAATTACAACCTTCAAATGAGATAATATCACAATTGATATAATATAACATTAGTAAATTATCTTATGTATGCAAATATTACTCTAACTAGAGCAACTTGGCATACAAATCGCCTTAATAAATTTTAACTAGTCACTATCTATTAAAAAGTAATAATTTAACTTACTTTTTAAATGTTCAAAAAATTCTTTATTATTATTATCAATGATCAAATGGGCAAGTTCGGCGCCTATAGGAGTAAATTTATAAAATTGAATACTTACATTTTCTTTTTTAGCCGTTAATTTTAACGATAACCCGTTATAATTAAACAGAAGAACTTCCCCCTGACCGATTAAACTCGATTCACTTTCTTGTAGATAGATAAGATGATTTTCAGCTAAAGCTAACAAATCAGCGTAATTTAAACCAAAGCTACTTAAGTTACAAAATTGTTGTCGCTGCTTTGAAAAAAAGTTGAGTATACCTGGCTGTTGATAGATACCACTTACTAGGCGGATACCCTTTTTATTTGGTTCCTTTATCGCTAACGAGGAAGCTTTAGCTAATAATTTTGCATCATAAATACTCATGTCTCGCAAAACCTTTAACGCTTTAAATGAAAAAGAGCCTGGTTTAGTAAGTTCGCCAGCTAATATTTTTGCCCATAAGTCTTGCATCGTAGGGTTACTTATCTCTTCAGATAGAGCTATATATCGAGTCAACCAGTCATGATCGGTTCTTTGTTCTAGCTCAAAGTCAGCACAATAACTCAACGTTTTTTGCATAATATTTTCAATGTTTTGTTGCTTGCGTAATTGACTTAACCTTGCCCGCTTCACGGTTCGGTCTTCAATTAGCATTTGTTTATCTTCCGGTAATAAAGCACCATCTATAATAAACCTTTTAGCAAGTTTCAAAAATTGCTGAGAAACGCCTGACTCTGTTGGGTTTTGAGTTAATTTATTACTCTCCACTATTACAGTATCATCACCTTCTTCTTTAACACCCTTTTTAAGAACCACAACTTCTGATTTTTCTTTACTCACTTTACTTACTCCATTCCAGTATCACTAAAATCAAGTAGAATGTTTACTTGATACTTAAGACTAAACAGTTTAATACCATATGATAAAAGTCATACGAACACCAACAACACGAGGTTAAATTCAATTTAGTATAACCAAGTTAAGTAAATCTAATAAAATATGACCAAACAGACTTTTATTATTCCGCTCAATGGTGTAAAAAAGAACTAATAGGTTATAATTATACTAAATAAATTAAATTTCAATGTTAACTATGTATATTAAGAGCAAATACGCTTAGTTATAAGGGCAGTATGCAAGCATCAGAAAATTCACACGATGACTTTTTATTCATCGATGATAGTGATGAAGACGAAATTTTAGCCTTTAGTAATAGTGAAACTTGGCAAGTTCTAATTGTTGATGATGATCCTGAGATTCATTCAGTTACTCAATTAGCATTATCCGATCTTGTCGTGTTAGGTCGACGTCTTGAATACTTACATGCCTATTCGGGTAAAGATGCATGTCGACTAATTGAAGAGCATGGTGATATTGTATTGGTACTGCTAGACGTTGTTATGGAAACTGATGATGCAGGCCTAAATGTTGTGAAACATATAAGAGAAACATTACAGCGAAAAGATATTCGTATTGTTTTACGTACTGGACAACCTGGCTATGCTCCCGAAGAAAGTGTTATTAAAGAATATGATATTAATGATTATAAAACAAAGACTGAGCTTACGCGTCGTAAACTCGTAACTACCGTTTTTGCTGCTATTCGAGCTTTTCAACAAATAGCTACCGTCAATGAGAACCGTCTTGGTCTTGAGAAAATAGTTTCAGGTGCTACTGAATTATCGTCACAACATTCTCTTTCTAAATACAGCCAAGGTGTTTTATTACAATTAAAGAGCCTCATAGGTGGTGAAATATCTGCTGTTTTTTGCTCCCGAGGTCAAGGTATTATCGAGAATATTGATGACTTAAGTTTATATGTACTCGCGCAAATAGGCTTCGATGAAGACTTAATTAATAAAAAGCTTGAACAGTTACAAGACCAACAAGTAAACAAACAAGTAAAAGCTTGCTTCTTACAACAAAAACATGAATACCTCGATGAGAGCCTAAATCTATATGTTGCTAAAGGTGATTACCGTGCAGTGATCCATGTCAGGCTTTCTAGTCCGCTCACCGAAATACAAACTCAGCTAATGAATGTATTTTTAACCGGAGTGGCTGTTGGATATGAAAATGTACACCTATTTCAAAAGCTCACCAATGCAGCCTATAAAGATTCGTTAACCAACTTACCAAATCGTCTAGAATTTGTTCGCTTACTTGATGATTTCGCACAAAATGATTTTAAAAACCAGGTTGCAGCTTTAATTGATATAAATCACTTCAGTGATATCAACGATGCGTTGGGACAAGATATTGGTAATAAACTACTATCAGCTGTAGGCCAACGAATACAGAGTATCGATCGTGAATGTCAGTTTGCCCGTGTAAGTGCAGATGTTTTTGGTATCATTGGACCTGCTGATTGTTTAACTCCTGAAAGTTTAATGGCTTTATTTCATCAACCTTTTAGAGCGGGTGAACAAAACCTTCCTATTAATGCTTGCTTTGGCTTATGTACTAAAGAACATGCCAAAAGTAGTGGCGTACAAGTGTTAAACCAAATTAATATTGCATTGAATATAGCCAAAAAGAATCGTTTGGAGCATTTTGCGTATTATCATTCAGATATAGAAGATCAAATGCAATGGCGTCTAAACATGATTCGCCAACTGCGTAATGATTTTTCAAACAACTGTCTTGAGCTTTGGTATCAGCCACAATTATCATTAACGACAGGTAAAGTCATTGGTGCTGAAGCTTTACTACGCTGGCGTACTGCAGATGGAAAATTTGTTTCTCCTGCTGTTTTTATTCCCTTAGCCGAATACTCAGGCTTAATTATTGAGATTGGAGACTGGGTTATCAGCCAAGCATGTAAACAGCTCAAAATGCTCGAAACAAGCTATGCCGACCTTAGTATTTCAGTTAATGTCTCTATTCCACAATTTAGACAGGAAAATTTTGTCGATAATATAATAAATACCATTACTCAACATAAAATTAAGCCGAGTAAACTTGAATTAGAAATCACTGAAAATATTTTAATGGATGAACCACAGATTGTCATTGATGCGTTAACTAAGTTAAAAACTCAAGGAATAAGTATCGCCTTAGATGACTTTGGTACAGGTTACTCTTCATTGAGCTACTTACAAAAACTTCCTCTTGATCGATTAAAAGTAGACCGTGCATTTGTTACTGATATTAATAAGGAAGGTCAGTCAATTATTGCTGAAACTATTATTAATTTAGGTAAAAAAATGCAACTAAAAGTCATTGCTGAAGGGATTGAAGAAATTGAACAACAGGAGCGTTTAATTGAGTTGGGCTGTGATGAAGTGCAAGGGTTCTATTATGCGAAACCGATGCCATCAGACGAGTTTATCAACTTTCTTCAGAAAAAAAGCTAACGTTCAGAGTAGATAAATTTAAACCTCGCTTAATACATTTTTATACTCATAAAAACACTCATCCAATTTATTAGTCGAGTGTTTTTTTATGTCTGTTTTATATATCTATTAGCATAAAACAAACACACAATTAAAACACTTGTTTTAATTTTATTGCATTTAACTTTTTTTCAAGGCACACTCAATCGACTACTATTATAAGTGAAAGAATAAACGATGATTAATCATTAAATAATCATCGTAAATAATTATTCAAATAAACCATAACCAGATGAGGAGACTAGGCATGATATATCAAGGCAACAGCCTTTCAGCCCAATTACTCGAAGACGGCATTGTAGAACTTAAGTTCGATGCTCAAGGATCAGTAAACAAGTTTGATCAAGCAACTTTTGAAGAATATATAGATGTAGTTGCAGCAATTAATAACTGCAGTGATGCTAAAGGCGTTATGGTAACGTCTGGAAAATCAACATTTATTGTTGGTGCAGATATCACTGAGTTTTTGACGTCATTTAATCAGCCAGAAGATACATTAACAGCTTGGGCAAAAAAAGCATCTGATGTTTTTGACTCCTTTGAAGATATTCAATTACCTACTATAGCTGCCATTAATGGCATCGCGTTAGGTGGTGGTTGTGAAATGACTTTAGCATGTGATTATCGTGTTGCTGACACTAATACCAGTATTGGGCTACCAGAAGTTAAACTAGGATTAATGCCTGGTTTTGGTGGGACTGTTAGATTACCTCGTATTATCGGTTTTGATAATGCAGCAACTTGGATGTCTACAGGTAAAGCATTTAAACCAGCAGCTGCGCTTGCACAAGGACTTCTTGATGCTGTTGTTGATCCTGAAAATTTACGAACTGCCGCTATTAGTATGCTTAAATTAGCAATTAATGGAAAATTAGATTGGCGCGTAAAACGTCAACCTAAGCTACAGCCATTAAATTTATCGCCTACAGAACTGATCATGTCATCGACAACTTGTAAGGGTATGATTGCCGCTAAAGCAGGTAAACATTATCCAGCACCAATGGTCATGATAAATACACTAATTTCAGCTGCTGGCTTAGATCGCAGTGGTGCAATGGCTGCGGAGAATGCTGGTTTTGCTAAATTAGCAAAAACTGATGCGGCAACAGCCCAAATTGGTTTGTTTATGGCAGACCAAGTAATTAAAGGTAAAGCTAAAAAAGCAGGTAAACTTGCAACAAAAATTGTCAAGAAAGCTGCTGTGCTAGGTGCTGGTATTATGGGCGGTGGTATTGCTTATCAATCAGCTTATAAAGGTACACCGATCATTATGAAAGATATCAATGATCAAGCACTTGATTTAGGTTTAACTACGGCGACGGATATATTAACTAAGCAAGTTGATCGTGGCCATATGAATGCTAAGAAAATGGCTGGTGTATTAAATAATATCACCCCAAGCTTAAGTTATGACAGTGTTAAAGATGTAGATATTGTTGTAGAAGCGGTTGTTGAAAATCCTAAAATTAAAGGCATGGTTTTAGCTGAGGTTGAAGGTGTTATCAGTGAAAATGCTATTCTTACTTCAAATACGTCGACTATCTCAATCGATTTATTAGCACAGAGTGTAAAACGTCCACAAAACTTCTGTGGCATGCACTTTTTTAATCCTGTTAACAAAATGCCATTAGTTGAAGTTATTCGTGGTAAAGATACCTCAGATGAAACAGTAGCTGCTGTTGTTGCTTATGCCGCGAAAATGGGTAAGTCTCCAATTGTTGTTAATGATTGTCCTGGTTTTTATGTTAACCGTGTTTTGTTTCCATACTTTGCTGGCTTTAGTCAATTAGTACTTGAAGGCGCTGACTTTACCGCTATCGATAAAGTCATGGAAAAACAATTTGGTTGGCCAATGGGTCCCGCATATCTACTTGATGTTGTTGGTGTCGATACTGCGGATCACTGTACTGGTGTTATGTCAGCAGGCTTTCCTACCCGTATGACAAAAATTGACAATGATCCAGTAAGTACTTTGTATGCTAACGACCGTTTGGGTCAGAAAAATGGCAAAGGCTTTTATGATCACATCAAAGACAAACGTGGTCGTCCAATGAAAGTTCCAGCTCCTGTAGCTTACCAATTACTTGGTCAACATTGCGCTGACAAAAAAGATTTTAGCAGTGAAGAAATTATTGCTCGCATGATGATCCCTATGGTTAATGAAGTGGTTCGTTGTTTAGAAGAAGGTGTCGTTGATACTGCAGCAGAAGCAGATATGGGCTTAATCTATGGTGTTGGTTTCCCACCATTTAGAGGTGGTGCAATCCGCTATTTAGAAACACTTGGTTTCGATAACTTTATCGCAATGGCGGATAAATATGCTGATCTAGGTGAAATTTATCAAGTAACTGATGGCCTACGTGAAATGGCAAAATCAGCTAAATCTTATTTCACTACTGATGTTAAATCAGCTTAAGCCACGGAGAATAAAATGAACGAAGTTGTAATTGTAGACTGTATACGAACTCCTATGGGTCGCTCTAAGGCTGGTGTTTTTCGTAATGTACGTGCTGAAGCATTATCAGCACACTTAATGAAACAAATTTTAGTACGTAACCCAGCATTAAATCCAGAAGACATTGAAGACGTTATTTGGGGTTGTGTAAAACAAACTAAGGAACAAGGCTTTAATATTGCTCGTAATGCATCATTACTTGCTGGTTTACCTAAGTCTATTGGTGGCGTTACTGTTAACCGCTTATGTGGCTCTTCTATGGAAGCGTTACATCAAGCAAGTACTAGTATTATGTCAGGACAAGGCGATGTATTTCTGATTGGCGGTGTTGAACACATGGGTCACGTACCTATGATGTATGATGTTGATTTCGATCCTGCACTCAATAAACACATCGCTTTAGCATCAGGTAATATGGGTTTAACGGCTGAATTGTTGGGTAAACAGCACGGTATTACGCGTGAAATGCAAGATGCTTTTGGTGCACGTTCGCATCAAAAAGCACATGAAGCACATTTGGCTGGTCGCTGGGATAATGAAATTGTTGCCACACAAGGCCATGACGCTACAGGCGCTCTAACCCTAGTGGAACATGATGAAGTAATTCGTCCTGAAACAACGGCAGAAAGCTTATCGGCATTACGTCCAGTGTTTGATCCAGTAAATGGTACAGTAACTGCTGGTACTTCTTCAGCATTATCAGATGGTGCTTCTGCTATGCTGGTTATGTCTGCTGATAAAGCAAAAGAATTAGGCTTAACACCTCGTGTTAAAATTCGTGGTATGGCTGTTGCTGGGTGTGATCCTGCAACGATGGGCTTTGGCCCAGTGCCTGCGACTAAGAAAGCTTTGAAACGTGCAGGCTTATCAATCCAAGATATTGAGTTATTTGAGTTTAACGAAGCTTTTGCTGCGCAAGCATTATCTTGTGTTCGCTCGTTAAAAGTAGAAGATAAAATGGATCAAATCAACTTAAATGGCGGAGCTATTGCGCTTGGTCATCCTTTAGGTTGTTCTGGTTCACGTATATCAGGTACCTTGATTAACTTAATGGAAGGGCAAGATGTTAACATTGGTTTAGCTACTATGTGTATCGGCTTAGGTCAGGGTATCGCAACAGTATTTGAACGTGTGTAATATTTAATTACTACCATAAAAAAACCCAGCAACGGCTGGGTTTTTTATTATCCTAAATAAGTGATTACTTAAGGAAGATTTCTTGAAGTGGTGGAACAACTTGTTTTTTACGGCTTAACACACCGTCTAACCAAGCTTTGCCATCTTTAGGTATAACACCGAACGCTTGCTCAGCTAATATAGCACTATCACTAGCTATCAATAACTCTGAGCCTTCCTTCATGATATCAGTCAAGAGTAAGAAAACACTATGACGTCCCCCCTCAGCTTTGAGTTCTGCAATATCATCATATAGTTCATCTTTGATATCATCAAAAACCGCTAAATCAATCACCTCAAGCTGACCAATACCAACTTTATGACCATTCATATTAAAATCTTTAAAATCTCGTTTTACTAAATCTCGAATTGGAGTACCTTGGACTGCAGATTTTACTCTAAACATATCCATACCAAGCTCTTTAAAGTCTTCTATACCAGCAATCTCTGCTAATGCTTCTACACACTTGATATCAGCAGTTGTACACGTTGGCGATTTAAAAATAACGGTATCGCTCAAAATGGCACATAACATGGCACCAGCAATATTTTTTGGGATCTGGACATTGTGAAAATCATACATCATTTTGATGATAGTATTAGTACAACCAACTGGACGTACCCAAATTTCAAGTGGAGATGTCGTTGTTAAATCGCCAAGTTTATGATGATCAATAATACCTAAAATTGTAGCCTGAGCGATATCGTCAGGTGCAAGTTCAAGATCGCTATGATCTACAATGTATACTCCCTCTCCTGCATAGCTCGTTTTAAGCTCTGGTTGTTCAAAACCAAATTTATCAAGGATAAACATAGTCTCTGGTGTCAATTCACCTAAGCGAGCAGGGACTGTATGCTCGCCTAAGGTAGTTTTTAAGTATGATAATGCGATAGCTGAACAGATTGAGTCTGAATCAGGTATTTTGTGACCGACGACATAATTTGCCATGAAAGTACTCTCCTTTGAATTATTCATATTCTACCAAAGTAAAACTTGATTGTGTATGTTGTTAACTCTTGCTTAGTAATATCTTATAACTTACTCGGTTTAATAATTACAATGACGTAATAGCTTTGTTTACTTATCAGAATTAAATTATAATTGAGATGTTATCACCGATTCACTCTATTCAGTTTCTAAAAGACATTTTATTATGATTTCACATAAACTCTCCATTGCGCCCATGCTCGATTGGACTGACAGGCATTGTCGCTACTTTTATCGGTTAATGTCAAAACATACAGTCCTATACACAGAAATGATAACTACAGGTGCTATATTACATGGAAAAGGTGATTACCTGTCCTATAACGATGCAGAACACCCATTAGTATTACAGCTTGGTGGTAGTGATGTTAAGGCAATGACGGAATGTGCAAAGATCGCTGAACAACATGGCTATGATGAAGTAAATATCAATGTCGGCTGTCCATCAGATAGAGTACAAAATGGCAGATTCGGGGCTTGCTTAATGGCCGACCCTTCACTCGTTGCTGAGTGTGTTGAGCAAATGCAATCTGCGACTAATATACCTATCACCGTAAAGTCACGTATTGGTATTGATGATCTAGACTCATACGAGTTCTTACATACATTTATCGAACAAGTTGCACATGCGGGCTGCCAGCACTTCATTATCCATGCAAGGAAAGCCTGGTTAACTGGTTTGAGCCCTAAACAGAACCGTGATGTTCCACCTCTAGACTATAAACGTGTTTATCAAATTAAAAATGCTTTTGATAAATTACAAATATCAATCAATGGTGGCATCAAAAGTTTCACAGAAGCAAATGAACATCTTAATCATATTGATGGAGTTATGATGGGTCGCGAAATATATAATAACCCATATATCCTTACTGATGCTGACAGCGAGATATACCAATCAACTACAAATAAGTTAAAAAGAGAAGAAATTATCGAGTTGATGATACCCTATATCAATGAAACTGTTAATTGTGGAGGAAGGGCCTGGCATATACTACGCCACATGTTAGGCCTTTGTAATGGGTTATCAGGTGCACGAAAATTCAGGCAACATTTAAGTGAATATGCCGGTAAAGATGGAGCTGACGGTCAAGTGCTGCTTGATGCATTTAATAAGGTAACATTGCCGTAGTCACTCAACTTATATCTCGATATTAGGAATTATTGTCCCAGTATCGAGAGTTTTATAACTTCCTGCATTATAAGATTGACCAGCTTTATTATCTTTTTTACACCATAAAGTAGCCTTTATAACCAACCTTCTATTCAGCTCTTATGCATTTTAGTTTAATTCTGTAAGCTAATAACTATAAATTTCAATACTTTAATAATTAATTATAAGTTTGGCCCAACCTTTGTAATACTTATTACAACTTAGTAATAACTATAAATATTTTTCGCATCACTTTTTAGACATACATACCTGCGAATGATATAAGGAAATACCATGTTAGATTTAAATATATTATTCGTATTAACAATGATACCAGCTTCAGCTATATTGCTTATATCAATTGTTGTCGGGGTTTTAGAACCTAAAGTTTAAGGTCGGATTAGTAACTATTCTATAATAGTCTAACTGTGTAAATGCTTTAATGCACCTGTATTCATCAACAACTATTATTTAAATTTATACCTTTATTTGAGTATTTCTGATTATCTTATAATTACGATACTTATCTCATGCAACTCAAGTAAACATATTATCCCAGTATAAAAATACCGATTACAGACGTAAAAATGTAAAGGTAATAATGTCATATAACTGGCAATAAACTAGTAGAATTTTGCTAACATACTTATCAAAAATATAGTTTTACGATGCCCTTCAATCATATCAGCTTAAGCATAAGTTACTTTACCTACATTAGAACAGTGTTTGCTCAATTATTTTCAATCCTAAACATAAAAAGCCCAAGTCTTTCGAATTGGGCTACTCGTATGCCGCAGCACAAATTAGAAGTCTAGTAATATATTACTCTTACATGAACGCAACTTATGTGAATATCAGACACAAAAAAGCCCGTTACTTTCGTAACGGGCTTTTCGTGTGCTTAAGCACAAATTAGCAGTGGAGAATGTCCCGCTACGTTCTGACATGGGCCTTACTGCGATATAAGTCACATTACCATCGACGCTATTGTAAAATTCACATACAAAAAAGCCCGCTATACTCGTAACGGACTTCTCCTGCGCCAAAGCACAAATTAGCAGACTAACAATGTCTCGCTACGCTCTGACATGGGCTTTACTGCGACATAAGTCACATTACCATCGACGCTATTGTAAAATTCAGACATAAAAAATCCCGTTACTTTCGTAACGGGCTTTTCATGTGCCTAAGCACAAATTATACCAATTCCGATATTTAACTGGTCAATTTAGTCCAGTCCCTACGACATAGCGATAAGACCCGTTCTGTATTCGCTACGAAGTTGTTCCACGCTATTGAGCACTTATCTACTATGTCCTCATA
>JBKEHN010000036.1:0-21447 GCA_046710905.1 Colwellia sp. | reverse complement strand
CATTATTAATTACCATTATTAAGTTATTAGAATAAAGCATCTTAACTAAAAATTTTCCAACTCTCCCCATAATACTTTGGTGAGTAGCAAACTTTTCACGGCATATATTAAAACTACATTCGCTAGGTTAGCAGCGTTGAGTACCTTTTCTAAAATGTTTTTTAACAGTCACACCACCCTCACTTAATAGTTCTTTCAATTCATGATAATTTTTACTAATAATAGTCTTAAAATAGCTTTCTTCGACAATTTTCTTTTGAGGACTTCACAGCGTTGAAAAAAAATTACTTATTCTTAAGTTTTTATCTATTGCTCACACTATTTCTACTAATCTCCAGTTACTTTATTCTGATCTCACATGTACATAACCTAGTGCACCTTGACCTAGCATAGCGATGTGCAAGTTACACTTGAGTCCGAGTATTATCGTCTATCACGTTAACTCTAGAAAGCTGATTAATTTTTTGTCGATAGAGCTACACTATTTGCGCAACTCGATCGCGTAAGGAGCAATAAGCAATTGTATTTACATTACCAGAAATCCCTACCAGCATTACTATCAAGATTAATGATATAAAGGGTATTTCATATTAATACCTAATCCTTATTTGTACTCTAAGCAATTACTGTTTTGGGCACGTTGAAGGATTATTACGTTGCTTGCGACCCGACATACTTATCTCTAGCTGTGTATTAAATTGATAGCTAAAACTAATGTTTACTAATTTATCTGCACTTTTTTTATTTTATTTATCGCTAATAATGAACTGACTATATAACGCAAACTACCCATTTATTAATTTTTTATTTAACTCAATTATATTTTTATTTTTGCCAACCTGTGGACTGATTATTATCTGCACCTAAGGCTAACTCACCTAAGAGTCGCCACGTTCGCCAATAATACTGCCAATCAAATACTAATATTTTTCGTGCAACATTATTAATTTTTCCAGTAAAAAATGATAAACCGACGACAACGTTTAGCTGACTTAAAGACCCTATGCGTCCGCTAATAGCATAAAAGCCATCAACTGCTTTGGCTTTGTCTTTACCACCTAAGGTATAACTGACACTGTATTCAACTTGGCTTACCACTTTATTAAGGCCAAGCCCCCAATCAAGCTTTGTCGCTAAACTTTTACCATGGTAGTAGTCAAGTAAACGACCATTGGTATCAATACTCTCTGCTAAACCAAATGGTAAAGTAAAGTGGCCAACTCTAATATTTAGGATTCAATTAGAGTTGGCAGTATAATTAAGATGCGCTTCTCGAAGAATAAACTCACTATCATCTTTAGAAGTAAATAAGAAAGGTAACGGAATATAGTTTGATAACTTAGTAAAATACAATTGCCCAACGCCTAACCTGTATTGCCACTACTGCTAGTAAAAATCTTATCGGTATCTAAACCTAAAGCATAAATACCACTGCTATTATCTAATGCCTCATTTTGCTTTAATCGAGCACTGGCATCTACACTCCATCTAAGTTTTTCAGTAAAATCGGCATAACAAGGTACCGAAAAAAATGCCCATAAAAAGAGTAAATAATGTACTGAAAAATATCTAATAACATTAAGTGCAAGCATTTTATATTGCCTTCTTTTACCAAAGAAGGCTTACAACTAGATATCTACCAAGCAATGGATAATCTATTTAATACGATTTTCCCCATATCTATTGCTGCCATTAATGAATTCTCGGCATTAAGTATCAAATCATCGTTAAGCGTATCCTCTAAATTGGCAATACCTATACTGGGATGAGAAAAATTAGGATTATTGATGACTAACCTGTTAATACTTTTGGCAAGTAAAATGGCATCATCAGCACAAGTTTCTGTTAGTAAAAGAGCGAATGTATTGTCATCCCATTTAATCAATGGATCTGATGCACGACATGTTAATAGTTTTATCACCTCGACATCTGTGCTTTGAGATGATTGCTTGCTATGAGCTATTTTTAGTTTTATTAAAAGTAAACTTAATGGGTGCTGATAGCGCTTTGCTCGCGCAATTTCATAATGTAACCAGCAATTGACAAAATAGATTTTCGTTAAGACACCATCACTTTCAGAATAAGCAGCAGGCCTGGTTCCTCCTCGTTTAAATAAGCCTCTTTCAATACGGATAAGTAGGGTTTTTATATCAAAAGGCTTTATGATGTAATCATCAGCGCCAGAAAGTGATCCTATACTTTCTTCTATTATTTCGCATGTCAACATAATGATTATAGTTTCAGCAAACCTACTATCCCTTCTGAGAATACTACAAGCTTTTAATCCATCCATTATTGGCATCCGAATATCCATGATAATTAAATCTGGGGGAGAACTATTGGCTAAGGCTATTGCTTCTATACCATTACTAGCCTCAATAATAGAAACACATTTGCCTGTCCTATTAAATTGACGGTGGATCCCTCTTTTTAATGTATCTCTAACACCTATTTCATCATCAACGATGAGGACACTTTTTTCTTTTAGCATACGTTATCCCTCCTTTATCAAAGCTTAAAATGAAATGAATAAGTCTTATCTAATAGCTGAAATGCAATTGATATACCAACAGCTAAAATTATGACAATGTTCACCTCTTAGCCTTTAAATTTTAGGCTTCGCGTAAAAAATCAATGTGTAAGCTAACTAATTGATCGCGATATTAGATACCTTCATATTGAGACCATTTTGCAAAATGCTACGCAGAAGTAGAATAAGTGTTCTGAGCGGAATTGGATTAACTTGAGTAGATTTGATACAACTGATATTAATGATAAAATAATTTTTTATCATTAAAAAAGCTAGCATAAAGCTAGCTTCAAAGTATAAGATAACAGTAATACAGCACTAAAAATAGCTTAAGTAAAGGAACAAAGATCATCATTACCTTGTCGTAATTAAATAGTAAAAAATTGATAATTAACACTTTAAAAAATAAAGGTTATGTAGGGTGAACGTCTTTGATATACAATCTATTTGTCTATATTGGTGGAGCGATTAATAAGAATACCCTTGACTATAAAATACCAATTTAATCGAGTTGGCAGCTAATATCGTCATAACAAGGTAAGTAAAGAGTAAAAGTCGTGCCTTGATTTTCTTCACTAGTAACCGTTATTTTACCCTTATGTTTTTTAATAATGCCAAAGGATATTGATAAGCCTAACCCTGTGCCAACACCTGCCCGTTTGGTGGTAAAAAAGGGTTCAAATATTTTATTAATGATTGCCTTAGGTATACCATCACCATTATCGCTTATTTCAATCGTCAGATACTGCCTACCCTCTTCCTGCTTAACGGCAGTCGCTATGTCTAAAACACCTTTTTCGTTTGTTGCATGGGCGGCGTTTATAAAAATATTTAATAATACTTGATTTATTTCATCTGGTTGACAATAAATTTTAGGTAGTTTAGTTAAATTTTTGTTTACCGTTAAACAATATTTCAATTCATTCGATACCACTTTCAAACTCTGTTCAATCAGACTATTAATATCGCAAAACTCTCTTTCAAAGCTGCCGGAGTGACTGACTTTATTCAGATTACTGACTATGTCTTTTACTCTATTTAGTCCACTATCTGTTTCAGCCAACATAGCTTTTATATCATCATTGATATAATCAATATCTTCTTTTTTCCTCAATTGTTGATAGGCGTCAGCAATTTTAGGTGAAGCTATTGCAGACATATGAGTAAGCATAAAATCATCTAACAATAATAATGAATCGACGTACTCAGACAGCATAGATAAATTACTGATTGAATAACCTATTGGGTTATTTATTTCATGAGCGACAGCGGCAGCAAGTTCACCTATAGAAGCCATTTTTTCAGATTGTATGAGCTGTTGTTGCGTTGATTTTAATTCGTTTATCGTTGATTCAAGCTTAAGACAATTATCATAAAGGTAACGCGTTTTTTCATCTAATAAGTGCTCGACCAACAATCTCGCTTTTCGCTCTCGTTCGTAGGCCACTTTGTAAGGGTTAGATTTACTCATTCTGACCCTTGAAATTTATTACTAATTTACAACGCGATGCACCATGATGCATACATTCAGAGTGATCAATTAATACTTTTTCATTGAATTGTTCAGCGGCGCCAAAAATTAAACCGATACACAGATGACATAATTTACGTTTAGAGCTGTAATACATAATAAGGGTATTATCATCTACTGTTTCATATTCAAAGGTAGGTAAATAAGCTTTAGGGTCTAACCGTTTTACCTCACTATGGATAAGATTATCTACAGCAAGTAGAAAGCTTTTAAAGTTATTTATTGTAGAAGTATGTATAGGACTGGTTTCATATAATTTATTAAATAGATACCGACCAAACTTCTCAACTAACGCTTCAGTAGCAATGCCTGTTTTAACTGATAGCGCTTGAAACATATTTACCAGCTCACTATCTAAGTATTGCTCTGGGCTAGTATATACTCCCTGTGATGGCGGGTTGGTTTTCTCAATTAATTCATTCCACTGTTCCATTCCCATTTTTTCAACAACCATATCTGAAAATGCTGTATATATAGATCCTTGCATAGTCTCTCTACCATTTTGAATAATTATATTCTTACAGTTTAGTACGTAAATAAATAAAACCATACTTACTACAAAATTAATCATAAAATTAATCATAAATTAATAGCAACTTAATAATTTATAGCCACTAAATAATAGTTAATCGTTTTGTTATGCGTTATCAATAACAAAACGATTAGTCATAAAAAAGAGCGCCTCAGGCGCCCTTTTATACAAAAAAATTTTATAACTAACTAATTACGCTGCTAGTTATCTATTATAAAACGCTACTTCGCTTTCTCTTCAGCTTCTTGGATTTTAACTTTCCAAATTGCAGGACCTGTTACATGAGCAGATTCACCTGTGCTATCTACTGCCACTGTTACTGGCATATCTTCTACTTCAAATTCATAGATAGCTTCCATTCCCATGTCTTCAAAGGCTACAACTTTTGCTTTCTTAATGGCTTTTGACACAAGATAAGCAGCGCCACCTACCGCCATTAAGTACACAGACTTATGCTCTTTAATAGTTTGACATGTTGCTGCACCACGTTCAGCTTTACCGATTGTACCTAAAAGACCAGTTTCAGCTAACATCATTTCAGTAAATTTATCCATACGTGTTGCCGTAGTTGGGCCTGCAGGACCTACCGCTTCATCACCAATAGCATCAACTGGACCAACGTAGTAAATAAACTTGTTAGTAAAATCTACTGGTAATTTTTCACCTTTAGCTAGCATGTCTTTAATACGCTTATGCGCGGCATCACGTCCGGTTAAGATAGTACCGCTAAGCAATACCGTTTCACCCGTTCTCCAATTACTGATATCAGCTTTACCTAAATCATCAACATTTACACGGCGAACATTCTCACCGACTTCCCAGGTGATTTCTGGCCATTCTTCCAGCTTAGGCGGTGTTAAAGTAGCAGGGCCTGAGCCATCAAGGTGGAAGTGAACATGACGCGTTGCCGCACAATTTGGGATCATCACCACGGGTTTAGATGCGGCATGGGTTGGTACTGAGTTAATTTTTACATCAACTACGGTGGTTAAACCACCTAAGCCTTGTGCGCCAATACCTAATTTATTTACCCGTTCAAAAATCTCAAGACGTAATTCTTGTTCAGCGTTTTGTGGCCCGCGTTCGATTAAGTCTTGAATGTTGACTGGATCCATTAAACTTTCTTTGGCTAATACGCCAGCTTTTTCAGCTGTGCCACCAATGCCTATACCTAACATTCCTGGTGGACACCAACCAGCGCCCATTGTTGGTAGCGTTTTAACGACCCAATCAGCAATCGAGTCTGATGGGTTTAGCATCGCCATTTTAGTTTTATTTTCACTACCGCCGCCTTTGGCAGCAATCATTATTTCAAGATCTGCGCCAGGTACCATATCAATATGGACAACGGCTGGGGTATTATCTTTAGTATTTATACGTTTTCCTGCCGGGTCTTTGACTATTGAAGCGCGCAATGGATTATCTGGATTTAAATATGCACGACGGGTACCTTCATCAACCATTTGCTGTACGGTCATATCAGTTTTATCCCACTGAACAGCCATACCCACTTTAACAAAACAGGTAACAATACCTGTATCTTGGCAAATTGGACGTTTGCCTTGCGCTGACATACGTGAGTTAATCAAAATTTGTGCTATTGCGTCTTTCGCCGCTGTTGATTCTTCTTTGTTATAGGCTTTTTCTAGTGCCTGAATAAAATCAAGTGGATGATAATAAGAAATATATTGCAGTGCATCTTCAATACTATCGATTAAGTCTTGTTGTTTAATGATGGCCATAGTGCTCTCTATTAGCTTTAATATTATGTAGGGGAAAGTTATAATAAACCTACTACATATAATAACCCGCTATTGAAAGTGCTGCCAGAGCAAATGCCTGATAATAACTATTTAACTAGCGAATACTGAGAGTACTAAAAGCTTTGTTCAATACCCTACTTGGTAAACATTCAGCTATTGTTGTCACCGCTGAAAAAATTTCCCTCGCTTGTAATACCAGCCCTGAGGATTTATTTAGTCACTTTGCTCATCAGCCATGGGCAATGTGGCTCGACTCTAGTAATAGTGACCATGTTGATAGTCGCTTTGATATTATAGTGTGGCAGCCTATTGCGACCTTAACGACGCAAGGCAATAGTACAGAAGTCTGTTTTACAGATCTCTATTATCCTGAAAACAGTAGTAGTGAAAAAAGTACTGATGATCCACTATTATTACTAAAACAGCTTCAGGAAAAGTTATTTAAAGCGCCAATAACGCATCAGTTTTTACCTTTTTTAGGTGGTGCATTAGGGTATTTCGCTTATGATTTAGGTCGTCGCTTCGAGCCACTACCTAATGTCTCTAAGCAAGATATTAATTTACCTGAGATGGCAGTAGGTCTTTATGAGCGAGCGGTTATTTTTGATAATATTTCAGCAACGTTTTACTTAGTTTGTGCTGAGGACCAACGAGACGATATTGAAAGCTCACTCATTAGCTTGACTAACGTTGCAAAACAGCTTGACCAAGCTAATAGCTTTCATTTGCAGACTAGTTGGCAAGCCAATATGGATAAAGCCAGTTATATAGAAAAATTTAATAAAGTCCGAAGTTACTTATTGAGTGGTGATTGTTACCAAATTAATTTGGCGCAGCGCTTTAGTGCACTATACCAAGGGGATGAGTTTGAGGCTTACTTAGCACTTAAAAAGGCTAATAAAGCCCCTTTTTCTGCATTTATTCGCTTAGATAATGCCGCCATTTTAAGCGTATCACCTGAACGATTCTTACAGCTATCACAAGGTAAAGTACAAAGTAAGCCCATTAAAGGCACCATGCCGCGTAGTGATAATAAAGTTCAAGATGCTAAGAATGCTGAAATATTAAGGCACTCTAACAAAGATAATGCTGAAAACTTAATGATTGTTGACCTCTTGCGTAATGACATCAGTAGAAGTTGTCAAGCAGGCACAGTAAAGGTCCCTAAACTTTTTGATATTGAAAGCTTCCCCGCAGTACATCACTTAGTGAGTACGGTTGAAGGTACACTTTCTAACGATAAACATGCTACAGATTTACTTCGTAGTGCTTTTCCTGGCGGATCTATTACCGGGGCGCCTAAAATACGTGCTATGCAAATCATCGAAGAATTAGAGCCACATCGTCGTAGTGTTTACTGTGGCTCAATTGGCTACCTTTCCAACTGTGGCAATATGGATACCAGCATAACGATTCGAACCTTAATTTGTCAGCCAAGTAAAAGCTCAGGAAACGGCTCTATTAACAACCAGAAAACTATTCATTGTTGGGCGGGTGGCGGGCTAGTCGCTGATTCAACCGCGCAAAGCGAATACCAAGAGACCTTTGATAAAGTTAATTGCATTTTACCGGTATTATCAAAACTCAATCAGGTGTAGGCTTTAGTTAATTCCTTAAATTCAAGCTCTATAATTAGGGTCTGTTAAAGAGTACGCCAATGACAAAAGATGAATTTTTATTACGCTTTAATTTATTACAATTAGCTGAGTCTGAGCATAATTATCAACATGCTTCGCCATTAAAATCAGCCGCTGTACTGATTGCTTTAGTTGAGTCCAAAAATGGTCAAGGCTTACAAGTATTATTAACTAAACGTGCCAGTCATTTAAGACATCACCCATCACAAGTAAGCTTCCCTGGTGGTAAAGTTGAAAAAGAAGATATATCACTAATAGATACGGCGTTGCGAGAAGCTTATGAAGAAATAGGTTTGTCTCGAGAAGCAATTACAGTACTAGGACAATTACCGCCTTATCAAACCATTAGTGGTTTTCAAGTGACTCCTATTATTGCTATTGTCGCCAGTGCGCCACTTTACCAAATGGATAAAAATGAAGTCGCTGAAATATTTCAAGTACCACTACAGCATTTTATAACGACAAATGACCACCATGTTGTTGCTCATAGGGGTGGTAAGCCACACAATGTGTACTTTTTATCTTATAAACACCATAACATATGGGGTGCTACCGCGGTAATGCTCAAAGATTTAGTAGCTCACATAAGCTAGTTAATAAGATGTTTTTTTCAATAAAAAAATCTACAGATGTATTTAATTCTCTATTAGTCATAATTTTTGTTTCTTTACCTGATAACTTTCAGCTAAAATCACCAACAACAATAAAATCGATGATAATTTTATTATCCTATTAAAAGCTATTCATTATTCTAAAAAAAACAATAAATCCATATTTTATATCGCTTAAACTTGTTTAACTCGAGCTTTCGCTTGAAAATAATTAGGTCTATAATTAAAGAATAGTGTGAATTACATCAGCAGAGCAAAGGTAAAAAGTATGATTAGTGTATTTGATATGTTTTCTATTGGCATAGGTCCATCAAGCTCACATACAGTAGGTCCAATGAAAGCTTCGAAAATTTTTGTTGATGAGTTAGTTAAACAGGATGTATTAACCAATGTCGATAGAGTAAAATGTGAACTTTTTGGCTCATTAGGTCAAACAGGTATTGGCCATGGTACCGGTAAAGCGGTTATTTTAGGCTTTACCGGACAAACTCCTGCAGGTATTCCGGTTGAATCAATAGAATCGACCTTAGCCGAGGTTATCGCTAGTCAAAAAATATTACTTAATGGTACACATCAAGTGAGCTTCCCTAAAGATGACGCTATTATTTATCATCGTAAGAAGACATTACCTGCTCACGCAAATGCAATGACCTTGTACGCTTATCAAAAGGACAGCTTATTATTAGAGAAAACTTACTACTCAATTGGCGGTGGCTTTATCGTTGAAGATTGTGACTTTGCCCAAGAAAAAGATAAAGCACTTTCTTTACATACTAATATTAAACGCCCTCACGTTTTCACTTCTGCTGAAGAATTATTAAATCAAGCCAATACTAGCGGCTTTAGCATCAGTACCATTATGATGAATAATGAAAAGTGTTTAAACGATGAAGCGACTATACGTACTAAATTAGTTGGTATTTGGGATGCGATGAAAGCCAGTATTGATCGTGGCATATCAACAGAAGGTATTTTACCCGGTGGTTTAAAAGTAACGCGTAGAGCACCTGCCCTGCACCGCTCTTTGATGGTTGAAAAGTCTAGCGATCCACTTACGGCTATGGATTGGGTTAACTTATTTGCTATGGCGGTTAACGAAGAAAATGCCGCTGGAAGTCGCGTAGTAACTGCTCCAACAAACGGCGCTGCTGGTATTATTCCTGCGGTACTTTGTTACTACGATAAATTTGTTAAACCAGTAAGTGATGATGATTGTATTCGTTATTTACTGACCGCTGCAGCCATTGGTATTTTATACAAGACTAACGCTTCTATTTCTGGCGCTGAAGTCGGTTGTCAAGGTGAGGTAGGTGTCGCTTGCTCAATGGCAGCAGCCGCATTAACTGAAATTATGGGTGGCAATCCTTCGCAAGTAGAAAATGCAGCTGAAATTGGTATGGAGCATAACCTTGGTTTAACCTGTGATCCTGTTGGCGGCTTAGTGCAAGTACCTTGTATTGAACGCAATGCTATGGGCTCAGTCAAAGCAATAAACGCGTCTCGTCTTGCTTTACGGGGTAATGGCAAGCAAAAAGTCTCTTTAGATAAAGTAATCAAAACCATGTGGGAAACCGGTAATGATATGAAAACTAAATATAAAGAAACGTCACGCGGCGGTTTAGCGGTTAACATCATTGAATGTTAGTTAGTTAGTTAGTTATTAAAAAATCTTAAAAATTAACAAACCTAACAAGAGCTTGTTGGGTAACTAAATAATACTCGGCACTTAGCTTTGAGCCCTTTCGCATGAAAAGCAGATTTGAACATATAAATCCATTGATGAAAACTAATATAAAATGGATTATTTGACTTTATTTGACCAATAATACCATAGCGACAAGGGCCATTTTTCTTAGCATCTTCTTCGACATATGTGCCAAATAGCTTATCCCAGAGAATGAATACTCCAGCAAAGTTGCTATCTAAATAGGCTTTATTGGTTGAATGATGTACTCGATGATGTGAAGGGGTATTAAATATTTTTTCAAACCATCCTAATTTATCAATAATTTCTGTATGAACAAAAAATTGATACGCTAAATTAAGGGCAACTACGGTAAAAACTGTCAAGGGATCAAAACCGATAATGATCATTGGCATCCAAAAAATCCACATGCCTGCTATTGGGTACATCAAGGATTGTCTAAAAGCGGTAGAGAAGTTCATTTTAGTAGAGCTGTGGTGGACAACATGCGCGGCCCACAACCAGTGTATATGATGGCACGCCTTATGAAACCAATAATAAAGAAAATCTTGTAATAGAAAAGCGATGAACACAGTTATAAAACTAAGCGTGATATCAAACACGGCGAATTGATGTAACCAATAAAAAAAGGGCATTAATAATAACAGCGCGATAGCATCTGATGCTTGATGTAAAAGTGCTAAAGTGGTATTCGCCAAACTGTCTTTAATGTCATAAAGTTTGCGGTGTTTGACAAACTCGTAAATAATAAAGCCTAAAAATATTGGACTCAGCGCCAATAGGATCACTTCAATACTCATACGCAGTTACCTGCTGCAAAGTGCTCTGCTAATTTTTTCATTGCATTAATAATATCGCGTCTAACAAAAAACTTTAATAAAAATTCGGGTAACCATTTGGGACTATTAAAGTTAATAACGTAGTCAAGTTGTGTGGTTTTACTATCCCTATCAAATAAGGTAGCTGGAGATACGAATTGAGGTGTTAAGTAAATATCGCCTTGGTGGTTTGATACTGGCCAGTTACCTTTAATACGGTAACAAATATGCTTGTTACTGGCACTAATAATCTCTTCCTCAAAGACTATTTTTCCGATGGAGATTTGACGAACAGTTCCTTTTCCGCCAATTAATTCACCATCATCTTCTATTTTTATGACTTTAATTTTGGCATTAAAAAACCGTTCTAATTGTCGATGGACTAATAAAATTTGGCATACTTGCTCTACTGGAGCTGATATTTTTTGTGTTACTGCAATGGTAATCATAAATCTCACCAGAAAATTGATACAGGTGTTTAATTATCTTGATTCAAACAGAGTTCTTATAAAACAACAAGTGTTTATTTTTAACTAAACAAAAAACTAATAAAACAGAAATCAATAGCAAGCGAGCTAAAGGTTTCCTCGTTTTTGTGAGAGTTTATTATCCTATAAAAGTCACTAAAACGCTTTTTGCAACAGTTTACCGCTAGTTTTACCTTGCCATTAACATTAAAAGATATAAAGTGAAATCATAAATATTGGGGATACTATGAAGCAAACTATTGATATGCAAAATAATGAAATAACAGATAGTGAGATCAAAAATAGTGAACAATCACTAACGTCTATATTAGAACAACAGAAATTAGACTATAAATTATCTCCAGCGCCCTCTATTCAGTATAGGAAAGAGCAATTACTTGCACTTAAAGCGGCTTTATTATCACATCAAAATAAATTAGTATCGGCGCTAAATCAAGATTATGGTCAACGTGCAAAACAAGACAGTTTAATAGCTGATATCTTACCTTGTGTGATGAATATAAATTACACCTTAAAAAACCTTAAAAAATGGTCAAAGCCACAGCGCAGACACGCCGGGTTATTGTTATCTCCCGCTAAAATCACTGTGTATTATCAACCCTTAGGTGTTATAGGTATTATGGTACCTTGGAATTTTCCTGTTATCTTATCTATAGGCCCTTTGATAGGCGCCTTGGCAGCTGGAAATCGTGCCATGATTAAGCTATCAGAATTTACTCCGGCAACCAATGCCGTGATAACAACAATGCTTAATGGTATTTTTGACCATAAAACTGTTGCCGTAATAGAAGGCGAAGCCGATATTGCCGCTACTTTTTCAGCCTTACCTTTTAATCACCTAGTATTCACTGGCTCAACAAATATTGGTAGACATGTTATGCGCGCCGCTGCTAACAATTTAACCCCTGTAACCTTAGAGTTAGGGGGAAAATCACCGGTAATTATCGCTGAGGATATGCCGATTAAAACCGCTGTTGAACGTCTGATATTTGGTAAGTGCTTAAATGCAGGGCAAATATGTGTTGCTCCAGATTATATTTTTTGTCCTAAAAGCAAGATCGATGAACTTATTGCTGGGTATCAAAAACAGTTTAAAAGTATGTATCCTAAGCATTCAGACAACTCAAGTAATGAAAATAAAGATTATGCCAATATCATTAATGATGCTCAACACAAACGTTTACTGTCATGGCTCGATGATGCCATTGAAAAAGGAGCTAAGGTGGTTTCAGCCAATGGCGAAGAAATTAACCGCTCAACTCGTCAACTTGCCACACAATTAATCACCCAAGTGACTGATGATATGCAATTGATGCAGGAAGAAATATTTGGTCCGTTATTACCAATTATGCCCTACAGTGATTTAGATACTGTTATTGATTACATTAATGACCGCCCTCGGCCACTTGCTTTATATATCATGAGCTTTGATAAAACAACGCAACAATTATTACTTGATAAAACCCACTCAGGCGGGGTTTGTATTAACGATACCATTATGCACGTTGCTGCTGACGATGCACCTTTTGGTGGTATCGGCGATTCAGGTATGGGCCATTATCATGGCAAAGAAGGATTTTTAACTTTTTCAAAAGCGAAGACAGTACTAGCGCAAGGTAAAATAAATATTGGTAGGTTAGTGCACCCACCTTACGAAAGTTTTATTCAAAAGTTGATGCTGAAATTGTTTATGCGTTAATGTCGTTAATGTCGTTAATTATGATTAGGTAAAGAAGTAATAAAAAGGCTACTCAATTACAGTAGCCTTTTTGTATTAATAACTAAAGATAGTATTAATAATTATACTGCAAATGGATACTTAATTGCGTCGTGACATTGATAACCTTCAACTTTAAAATCATCCATCGTTACCCAGGTTTCAAGATCTTCTAACGATTTTATTTCTGGGTTGATGATAAGTTTAGGCAGTGCCAATGGCTCACGCTTTAATTGCACGTTTTGCATCAAATCTAACTGGTCTTCATAAATATGAGCATTGACTATTTTGTGATATGCCATACCTGCTTTTTTTCCAGTAATTTGCGCTATTAACGCTAAAAAGGTGAATACTTGTACTTGATTAAAGTTAAGCCCAAGCGGCACGTCACATGAACGTTGAAAGCTAGTTAGGTGTAACGTATCGCCAAGTAAAGAAAAATTATGAGTATGCATGCAAGGTCTTAAACAGCCCATGTGAAATTCACCTGGATTGTAAAAGGTCAAGATTTCAGCGCGATCATCAATACCCTTTTTAAGGTTATCAACAATTTTCTTCAGCTGGTCAATAGTTCCACCATCAGGTTTAGCCCAGGCACGACCTTGAATACCATAAACACGCCCCATGTCATCTTCACCTTTACGATGAGAATTATTAAGCCAAGCATCATTTAAGTTAGCATTAGCATCCCAAGTTTTAGTGCCTAATTTTCTAAAATCAGCAGCACTATCATAACCACGGATATAACCAATAAATTCAGCGATAGCCGACTTAAAAAAGCTTTTACGTGTAGTTATTAAGGGAAACTCATTATCACCAACATTGTATTGTAAATCAGCATTAATAACGGTTAAACAACGTTTACCTGTGCGTTCGTTTTCAATCCAAATTCCTTCATCAATAATTCGTTGACATAAATCTAAATAAGCACGCATTAGCTATTTCCTTTTACTGATTTTTTATTGGATTTTTTATTACTCGCTGACTGAGGCTTTTTATCCTGAGCTGAATGACCTTGAGCAATAGCTGATTTTTGTTGTGATAAATAACCTAAATAAATAATAAGTATACCCGCTAAAATCATCGGAATACTTAAAATTTGCCCTTTAGAAATAAAGGAGAAATACAAACCAAGATGCGCGTCAGGCTCACGGAAAAATTCGACAATACTTCTAAAGACACCATAACCAATTAAGAAGGCACCTGATGCTAAACCTAAGCTACGTGTTTTACGGCTAATGATATATAGGATAGCAAACAGTACGACACCTTCTAAGGCAAATTCGTATAATTGCGATGGGTGACGCGGTACTTGTAATGGATCGGTTGGAAAAACCATCGCCCAAGGTACATCGGTTTGACGTCCCCAAAGCTCTGAATTAATAAAGTTACCTAAACGGCCCATACCTAAACCAATAGGTACTAAGGGCACAACGAAATCACCCACTGATAAAAAAGATTTGTTGGTTTTACGGGCAAATATAAAAACAGCTAAAACAACCCCTAAGAAGCCGCCATGAAAAGACATACCACCTTGCCATATTTCAAATAAATATAAAGGGTCTGATAAGAAGTATTCGAACTGATAAAACAGTACATAACCTACACGGCCACCTAAAATAACCCCTAAGAAGCCATAGAATAATAAGTCGCTTACTTGATCGCGAGTCCATGCACCGTTACTTCTATCTGCGGCTTTGTTTGCCATAAACATAGCGGCAAGGAAGCCAATGAGGTACATGGTACCGTACCAACGTAATGAGACGGGGCCAATACTAAATATGATTGGGTCTATCACCGGAAATTGTAAAAAATTATCAGTCATTGCTTGTCCGCTTTATTAAAATAGAGAGTTGAAGGTAGAAGGTTAAAATCAAAAAGTAAAATTATATCAATTAAGTTAAGTTAGGTTACAACTTTCACTTTAAAATAAGTAATGACCATAAATATTCAAAAATAACTCGCTTGATTGAGTCATAGCTAACTATTAGGTTTAAAAGCAACGACATTCTTAGATATTTAGACCATTTAAAAATGCTCACTTATTGAGTATAACTGCTATTCTTTGTTCATTGGTCGAGATTATACCCTGTTATGATTAAAAGGTTATGTTAAAAAAGTGCTCCACTAAATATTTATTCTACTAAAATTATTTAACCAAACATCATTTTGATTGCGACGACAATAAGAAAAACAGCAAAGAATTTCTTTAAGGTTTTTATCGGTAATTTACTGGCATACTTAACACCTATCGGTGCAAATATTGACGAGCTAAGCACAATACCTAATAAAGCAGGAAAGTACAGATATCCTAAACTCCATTCAGGAAGATTGGGTAAATTAAAGCCGGTAATAATGTAACCAATGGAGCCAAATAGCGAAACCATGACACCACAAGCGGTAGCAATGCCTATAGCGTGTCGAACAGGAACACCGAAAAAACTCAACGAAGGCACTAAAATAGCTCCCCCTGCAATACCCATTAAACTTGAGATAACACCCGTTATAAAACTAAGGGCTTGTAATACGTAGTTGGCAGGCAATGATCTTTGTTTTGAGATCTTTATCGAAAGCAGCATGTATACCGCCAGTAACATCACTACAAAAGAGAAAAAAACAGTTAATGCTTCACTCGAAAGAGCGTTCGCAATAAAGGCGCCTATCAATGCCCCCAAAGCAACTAAAACCATTAATTGCCTAGCTAACTGCCAAGGGATATTTTTTTGTCGATGATGCGCTAGTGCAGCAACGGTTGAAGTGATAACAATCGCTCCTAATGAAGTACCTAGTGCCATAGGCATAACTACCTCATGACTAACGCCAACTAGAGGGAGTAAGTATACCAACGCAGGCACTATGATGAGACCACCGCCTATACCAAGTAAGCCAGCTAAAAAGCCAACAAGACTACCTAAAGCGATACAAGAAATTAATACAGTTAAAATCATTCTACTTTGCGAAAAGTCCGCTCCTAAATGTGTAATTGAAAACGATGTCTCTTAACAGCATACTAATAACCAGCGCGAATAAAGCTGCCAAGCCCTAAGACTTGAAGTTGTTCATTAAGGTAACTATGTACTTGTTTTGCCGTTGTTAAGGTCAATGTTTTATCTAAAATTATTTGTGCTTGTTCAAAAGCAATATGACGAATAACCCATTTAATGCGTGGTACGTTATGACCATTCATACTAATTTTGTCAAACCCCATAGCCAATAACAATATGGCTCCAGCTGGCTGTGAGGCTAGCTCACCGCATAAACTTATCGGGGTTAACTGTTGCGCTGATTGCTGGGCAATACTATGTAAAGCACTTAATACCGCAGGGTGAAAAGCATCATATAAATTAGCTACTTGGCTATTATTTCGATCAACCGCTAATAAATACTGTGTTAAGTCGTTACTACCCACAGAAAAGAAATCAACACGTTTAGCTAAGGCTTCCATTTGAAAAATAACAGAAGGCACTTCTAACATAATACCTATTTTAGGTCGTACTAATTTAGCGGAAACGGCTTGCGCTTTGGTTTGTGCTTGTTGGAGAGTTAAGTAACCATCAACGTTGCTTGCTGACATTAGCTCAGCGGTAATATCTTGTGTTAGTTCAGCCTTAAGCTCAAAAAACGCCTGATTAATTAATCGAATAGATTCATCAACTTCTTCAACACCAGAGATCATAGGCAACATAATTTCTAAATTATTTAAGCCCTGATTTGCCCTTAGCATGGCACGAACTTGCACCAAAAATATTTCAGGATGATCTAAAGTAATGCGTATACCACGCCAACCCAGAAATGGGTTTTCTTCATTGATAGGAAAATAAGATAATGATTTATCGCCGCCAACATCTAAAGTGCGCATAGTAACGCCATGTTGAGGAAAAACCTGTAACACCTTACGATATAACTTTGTTTGTTCTTGCTCCGATGGAAAACAATTACGATTCATAAAAGGTATTTCAGTGCGGTATAAACCAATCCCCAATGCACCAAGATTAGCAGAATATTCAAAACCAGCGGAAAGACCGGCATTAAGTAATACTTCAATGACTCTACCATCTTGGGTAATACAGGGTAGATGCGCTACCTCCATCACTTTATCGGTAAGTGCTTTTTCTTGACTTAATAAATATTGATACTCTTGAATCAAGCTTTCATCTGGGTTAATAAATAGCTCACCACTGTAACCGTCAAGTATCGCCTGCTGCTGATGCAACTGGCTAAGTACTGTTGCATTAACGCCCATGATGGCTGGTAAGCCTAATGAACGTGCTAAAATGGCAGAGTGTGAGTTGTTGGATCCAGATAAAGATATAATACCCAACAGGCCCTGATGCTGATATTCAGCTACCATAGAGGCAGTAACATCTTGTGCCAATAAAATAAATGCTTTTGGCACAACTAGCTCTTCTGTCGCTTGTTGTTGAATATTAACTAATAAACGTGTACCTAAATCTCGAATATCACTCGCTCGCTCGCGAAAATAGCTATCTTCAATGGCTTCAAATTGACTAATATAGTGTTCAATGACTAACTTTAAGGCACTATCTGCACGCCAGCCTTTTGATATTTTAGCTGCAACCTCTTTACCTAAGTTAACCTGCTCTAATAATTGCGTATATACATCAAAAATAGCTAAGCTATCATCATCAATAGATTCACTTAACTTACGACTTAAGGTGTTGAATTCTTCTCTTGTTTTTTCAACCGCTTGCTCGAAGCGTAATAACTGTTTTTGGCTGTCAGGAGATTTCTTTAATGAGACTGCGGCTAAATCAGCTTGCGGTTGGCAGACAATGATTTCACTTAAGGCAATACCTGGAGCCCCGGCAATACCGTGTAATCGTTTTACCCCCTGAGTTTGTTCTTGCTGGTGATTAAGTAGGCTTTTTATTTCGGCATTAGCTAAAGCACTGGCTAGTTGCGCCGACAGTGTTACTAAAAAAGCTTCATCATTTTCAGTAAAGTGACGTGAGTTTTTTTGTTGAATCGCTAAAATGCCTAACACTTTTCGCTGATGTATAATCGGCGTACCTAAAAAGGCATTAAAATCGTCTTCTTCAACTTCTGGCGCATGAATATAATCTTGATGCTGCTTAGCATCAGCAATATTTAACGGCTCTTCTCGTTGGCCAACTAAGCCAACTAAACCTTCAGAGAAACCTATACAAGACTGGCCTTGTGAGCTTTTTGCTAAACCGTCTGAAGCCATTAATAAGAAGTGTTGCTGGTGATAATCCGCGAGATAAATTGAACAACAATCAGTTTTCATCGCTTTTTTTACACTATATACCATACGTTCAAGCGCATTTTGCAGTTCAGCTGCTTGGCTAAATTCTAATACTATTCGACGTAAGGTAGTTAACATTGAATTCCTCTATAATGATTTCCATAAAGTGAAAATTTATAAAAAACAACCCACAATAAAGTGGGTTATTAGGACTTTTAATACGAATCGAATACTCAGTCTATTAATATAGTGACCACTTGGCGAACATTAAAAGACTCATTAAATAAGACATTGATTATAAGCCTTGTAAACTCTTCCTTGAGGAGTGTTAGGAAAATGGTAACTACACAATTTTTTTTGATTTAGCATGACTAAATCAGCACGAATTTTATTTGTTCTAACTTCCCTAACGTAGTTCTAAATTAGTGATTTATTTAATAGAATTAGTATAAATCATAGTAATAATTAAATGTTATTAATACTAAGCGCGACGTTTACGACGTTCTGGTCGTCTTTCATACGTTAGCGGTAAAGCATAATTAGCAAATTCTTTCATGACCATACGATAAACATCTCGCTTAAAAGACACTACCTGCCTGACTGGATACCAATAACTTACCCATCGCCAATCATCAAATTCTGGATGGGGGCTATGGAGTAAATCAACTGATGATTCTTCAGCAATTAGTTTTAATAAAAACCACTTTTGTTTTTGACCAATACAAACAGGTTTAGAGTCATGTCTAATATAACGTTTTGGTAATCTATATTTTAACCAATGTTTAGTTGAAGCAACGATTTTCACGTGTTCAGGTTTTAAGCCAACTTCCTCATGTAACTCACGATACATAGTTTCCTCAGCCGACTCACCTTCATCAACACCACCTTGTGGATATTGCCATGAATGTTGTCCAAACCGCCTTGCCCAAAATACTTGTCCCATGTCATTAATTATTACTATGCCGACGTTTGCGCGATAGCCTTCGGCATCGATCACAGGAACTCCTGACAATATATAAAATACTTAGTTCAATTCAATCATATTAACGTCAGTTGGGCAAATGATTACTTTAATTTTTTTAGTAAATCCATGATAATAGCTGCTAACCTTAGTAAGTAAATATTTCCTGGTTAATTCTGTTTCATTTATGAACATTCCCTCTTCTGAAAAAGTACTGATGCAACGCGCTCAAAATCTGGCTGGTTTAACTTTAGGTGAATTAGCTGAGCAAGCGGGTATTGCAGTTCCTAAAGACTTAACGCGAAATAAGGGCTGGATAGGTTTATTACTTGAACACGTTTTAGGCGCCAGTGCTGGCTCTAGGCCAGAACCAGATTTCCCCCACTTAGGTATTGAATTAAAGTCATTACCTATTAATGAGCAAGCTAAACCGCTTGAAACTACCTTTGTCAGTGTTGCGCCTTTAACCGGCCTTGTTGGCATAAATTGGCATAATTGTTATGTGCGTAAGAAGTTAGCGCGAGTATTATGGGTACCGGTAATTACCCCTAAAGACCTACCGATAAGTGAACGTTTAGTGGGTACAGCTTTTTTATGGTCGCCTAATACAAAAGAGGAGGCATTATTAGCCCAAGACTGGCAAGAGCTTACCGACATGATAGTGCTAGGAGAAGTTGAAAATATTCATGGAAAACATGGACAGGTAATGCAACTTAGACCCAAAGCAGCCAATAATAAAGCAAGAACCCAAGCATTTGATCGCAATGGTAAACCTTTTATGACCTTACCAAGAGGGTTCTACTTGAAGATAAACTTTACCCAAGCTTTATTGCATCGTTATTTACGAATTAACTAATACCAATGAATGCTAGCTAATCCTAGTAACGTTAGAGGTTAGTGATACTTATTTCTTGTGAAATAATAACAGTTTCACCTGCTGGCAAGTCTTGCCAAGTTGTATTGGCAGCTTCTAAACAAACATATTCTTGCTCACCTTGAGGGTGAATGTCCGCCATGGTATCCGCTAACTCTGCACCAGGGTTCCATAATACCCATTGCTGACAATTGTAGCTAATGATGTCAATTTTGCGTTGCCACTGACTGTCAACCAAAGTCATTTTTTCACTGCTGTGATATTTACGGTCAATCTCACCAACGCAACTCACAGCTTGCTGCTGAATACTTGAAGTTCCAGTTAACTTATCGCTATAACTCACACCAGTTAACGTATCGATGCTAACGTTATTTGGGTTACTTACAGTAAAATAACTATGCAAGGCGACGGAGTATTGAGCATCATCTTGAGAAAGATTACTCATGGCTAATGATTGTTTGAGGCTCTTACCAAAAAATAAGGTTTGTGTTAACTTGTAAGCATTAGGCCAAATAGGGTGTTGATTATCTCCTACCAAGACTAATATGACAGTAACGCCATTTTTATCAGCCTCTAAAGCTTCGACTGTCCATGGCAATTGTCTAGCAAAACCATGATTTTCCGCTTTTATCTCCTCGCTTTGTTTATTATTCGCACCAAACCAAGGCCAACATAAGGGTATGCCACCACGAATAGCTTTACCTGCTTGATAGCTTGCTTGTTCACTTAACCATAAAACGTCTTTATGTCCGGTTGGTTTAAAACTTAACAGATGACCACCATATAAACTAATTTTCGCTTGGCAATGTGGATGTGAAATACTGAGTCCTTGAAAACACTCTGTAGCATTACTTTGACCAAGGGTGATTGAGCAAACTTGGGCAAAATCGTTATCTAATAATATTTTTTTCATGGCGTAAGCTAATATGGTTAAGTTATAAAATGGTTATGTGTCTGTCGGCAAATATAAATTCTATAAGAAGCAAGGGCTGGTGGATAGCATAAAAGATTACCCACTACCTTTACTGCCTCAATTACCAATTTTTACCTACC
>JBKEHN010000035.1:0-21813 GCA_046710905.1 Colwellia sp. | reverse complement strand
ACATTATACAACGCTTAAGTTAAATAGACAACGTGGTATTTTTTAACCATTTATCTAACAAACGGTCTAAACAATTAACGATCTAAGTTTTTATTTTTCATTAAGCGGCCTTTATCAACAGCCCACTCTCTATCTTTTATGTCTGAGCGTTTATCATGATCTTTCTTACCTTTACCCAAATAAAACTCGAGTTTTACCCAACAGGCTTTCCAGTACATAGCAGTTGCAATCAAAGAATAGCCGTCACGTTCAACAGCAGCAATGATTTTATCTAGCTCTCTACGGTTAAGTAATAATTTTCTATCACGGTTTGGATCACACACAACGTGACTAGAGGCTGCATTAAGAGGTGATATTTCAGCTCCTAATAAATAGGCTTCACGGTCTTTAATATGTACATAACAATCAGAAATATTTACTTTACCACTTCTAATACTCTTAATTTCCCAACCTTGTAAGCTCATACCGCCTTCAAACTTGTCCGTTAAGCTATAGTTGTGTCTCGCTTTTTTATTTAAAGCGATAGTATTACTGTTAGAGCTTTTTGATTTTTTCTTAGCCATCTTTATCATCCCTTCCTTTGCCACAATAAGTAACAAACGCGGTGATTATACTGAGAATAAATTGCTTTTACATGATAATTTTTTTTTAAGGATAAAAATTATCATAATAATGCGCTTTTTGTGTTGTTTTGATATGATGTCAGCCATTGAATAGTGGCTACTTGCGGAGTAATAATGCCAACTATAAGTCGTAGTGCGTTAGTTATGTATAGTGTTGACCAGATGTACCAGTTAATAAATGATATTCCAGCGTATCCTCATTTTTTGCCTGATTGTAACGATAGTAAGGTGATAAGCCAAGACGATCAATCGGTTACGGCAGCGCTACTGGTCTCTAAAGGTGGGTTAAGTAAATGGTTTACTACTAAGAACACGCTAATATCTAATGACAAAATTCATTTGTCGCTGGTTAGTGGCCCTTTTAAAAAACTAGAAGGTTATTGGTTACTCACCGCATTATCAGATGATGCGTGTAAGGTTAGCCTAGAGCTGGAATATGAATTTTCAAATAAGCTGGTCTCTTTAGCTTTTGGTAAAGTGTTTGGTCACTTTAGTAATAGTTTAGTGAAAGTTTTTACCCAGCGAGCCAAAGAAATTTATGGAGTTAATATTTAATTATGAGCCTAGACAATAGTGACTTAAGTAGCTTACCTGAGCCAGTGAATGAGGAAAAATTTGCCATAGAAGTCGTTTATGGTGTACCACAAAAGCAAAAAATATTATCTATACTAGTTACTGTAGGCTCTACTGTAGAGCAAGCCATTATTGATTCTGGGATCATTACTTTATTCCCTGAAATTGATTTAAATATAAATAAGGTTGGCGTTTGGAACAGGGTAGTTAAGTTAACTGAAGAAGTGAATGATCTCGATAGAATTGAGGTGTATCGTCCTCTCATTGCCGATCCTAAAGATGTTAGAAAGCGTCGAGCGGAAAAAGCAAAACTAGAAGGTCGTGCTGATAAGACAACAGGCGGGCGAGTAAACCCTTTAAGAGTTGATGCGAAAAAATAGTTGGTACAGCCTGTAGTCAAAAATCAGATAAAAAAAACGGCTTGATAGCCGTTTTGGTATCTAATTTTTTATTCAGTCTCTACTTATCATCAGTCACTTTATTTTTAACTGAGGTATTTTTTTCAGGAGTAAATTTATTGCTATTTATTGTCTCTTCAGCTGCAACAGGTGCATTGAATGGGGTATTAAATTTATCTGATAAGGTGAAGTCACCTGAAGCTGAAATTAATTTATCTTCAGAAAAGTTAATAATAAATTCTTTTCTTTGATCAAAGTCTCTGTTACGGCCAGACTTTAACTTATAGATATAACTCCAAGTATTATCATTGAAAGTATCTATAACAACAGGACTACCCAAAATAAACTTAACTTGTTCTTTAGTCATACCGACTTGTAATTTATCAATACTTTTTTGCTCAAGGTAGTTTCCCTGGGGAACGTCATAACGGAAAACCCAGCTAGAACAAGAAGATAAGGTTAGTGCAGTAACAATAATGGCAACACGAAAATACATAAATTTATTTACCTTTAAGTAGCTCAAAAAAACAGGCTAAAAGTGTGAGCAGGGATGATACCCAAGCCCAGCACGGATTCAAAGCTATTTATTATATCAGTTAACAAATTCTATTTTCATCTATCAAATGAAAGTATGTAGATCCCCTGATGTCAGGGATAAATTATTACTTAAATCGATAACATGTAGATGAATCTAGCTAGCTAATAGCTCTTGGGCATTGGCTAAACTGTGCTGAGATATTTTATCACCAGCTAATAAACGAGCAATTTCTTTGACACGGTTTGACTCACTTAGTTCAGTTACTTTAGTTTCGGTTAGTTCTCCATCAGTCATTTTACTAACAAAAAGTTGTTGATGTCCTTTACAGGCTACTTGTGGCAGGTGGGTAACACAAATTACTTGGGTCTTTTTAGACAGCTGTTGTAACTTTTTACCTACCATTGCTGCTGTTGGTCCACTAATACCGACATCGACTTCATCAAATATCAGCGTTGGTGTAATTACTTTATCAGCTAATATAACCTGCATAGCTAGGCTTATACGTGATAGTTCACCACCTGAAGCAACTTTATGCATTGCTTCAAGCGCCTGACCTGGATTAATGCTTACTTGAAAGTTAATGGTGTCTCTACCATTACTGTTGATAACGTCTTTATCATGGTTTTGATTTTTATTATTTTCGATAGCAATAAAGAACTGTCCATGCGGCATATTTAGTTCTTGCATACTTTTACTGATTAATTTGCTGAGGATTTTTCCTGATTTTTGTCTTGAATTTGATAAAGCCTCAGCGCTTTCATTATAGTGAAGCTTAGTCTGTTCTAACTCTTCAATAATGGTATCGATACGTGTTTCATCACCTGATATTGAAACAAGCTGTTGCTTTAATTCGCAATGGAAGTTAACTAAGTTTTCTGGAGACAGCTGGTGTTTCTTCGCTAGTTGTAATGCGGTGGAATAACGTTCTTCGATAATAGCGTAATTTTGTGGATCTAATTCTAATTGCTGGTAATAGTGTTGTAGATCGTTATTCGCTTCATCTAATTGAATCAGTGAGTTAGATAAAATAGCTGCAACATCAGTTAATTGATTGTCAACACGGGCAATAGAGTTGATGTTTTCGCAACACTCTCTTAATGAATCTAAAATATTAAAATTATCACTTTCAGATAAAATTTGTAATGAACTCAAGGTAGAATCAAGTAAATCTTGAGCATTACTATGACGCTTATAATCTTGTTCTAAGGTAGTGAACTCATCTGGCTGTAATGAAAATTCATCAAGTTCAGTGACTTGATATTGAATGAGCTGTTGTTCAGCCTCGCGCTGTTGCTTGTTTTTCTGCAACATCTCTAGCTCTTTATTAAGCTTATTCCATTGTTGCGAATAATGTTTAACGGCGCTAAGTAGAGGTAAGTGATTGGCATAGTTATCGAGTAAGCGACATTGCTGGTTAGCCTTAACAATAAGCTGATGATCATGTTGACCATGAATATTGATTAATAGCTGCCCAATTTCTTTTAATTGTACTAAAGGGACTTGGCTACCATTGATATAAGACTTAGAGCGTCCTTCTGCAGAGATAACTCGGCGCAATATACAGTCACTATCATGCTCTGCAACAAGTTCATGTTGCTTTAGCCAAGCGCGGGCCATTTTATTTTTCTTTGTTTCGAAGGTCGCAGCGAGGTCGGCTTTTTTACAGTTTGGTCTAACAACATTGGTTGTAGCTCTATCACCTAAACATAATCCTAGTGCATCAATCGCAATTGATTTTCCTGCGCCAGTTTCACCGGTAATGGTCGTCATACCTGATTGCCAATCAATATCTAATGAACGGACAATAGCAAAGTTTTGAATGTTAAGTTGCAATAGCATAGTTAAGCCTTAAGCATGAGTATAAAACCAGTACCTGTTAATTTATACAGGTATTGGTTTTTATTCAAGCTTATTTAAAACTATTTACTTATTTTGCTGAGTAATGTTAACTATTTTGATAGATAAATAGTGGCAGATATTAATAAAGTTTGTTACCCCAGCTTAATTTATTTCGTAAAACGTTAAAGTAATTATGATCTAAAGGGTGAATCAAACGAATGCTGCACTCACTCTTTTTGATGATAACTTCATCACCAGGCATTACGGTTAGAATAACGTGCCCGTCACAACTTACTTGCAAGTTTTCGTGATTATCATTAGCTAGTATCAGTTTAATTTCACTATTGCCATCAACAACAATCGGTCTACTTGTTAATGTATGTGGAAACATAGGCACAAGTGTCAGGGCATTTAAGTTAGGTGTTAAAATAGGTCCACCAGCAGACATTGAATAAGCCGTTGAACCTGTCGGTGTCGACACAATTAAACCGTCAGATCGCTGGCTAAACATAAAACTACCATCAATATAGACTTCAAATTCAATCATGCTGGCTACTTTACCGGCATGCAGAACAGCTTCATTTACCGCGCTATTAGAGCTTTTTAGTTTTCCGTGACGATAAACTTCAGCTTCAATGATAAAGCGTTGTTCACTACGAGACTTACCCGCCAATATTTGTGTTAATGGCTCGATGACTTCAGCCGGAGAAAGATCGGTTAAAAAACCTAAGTTACCGCGGTTTACACCAATGACGCCAATATCAAAACAAGCAAGTACACGAGCTGCGCCGAGCATGTAACCATCTCCACCGACAACAATAGCCAGATCTGCATGCTGGCCAATATCCGTTAACGAGCCTATTTTCATATTCTTTATATCGAGTGATTGTGCTACTGAGAGCTCAACTATAACTTGATATTCATTTGCTAATAAATAGTCATGCAATGTTTGTATTGTGTTACTGGCGCCATCATGATTAGGTTTGCCAATAAGGCCAATAGTTTTATAGTGTTTAGCCATACGATATTTTACTTAGTTTGCTAGGGTTAATGGCAGTTTCGCTGGATTTTACTCACTTGTAAAGTTCACATTTTTATAAAATGTTTTTAAATGAAGCTTGAATCATCTTACAGAGTCCCCATAATGTCATCAATAGTTATAAAATTAAGGTTTTTCCATGACAATAGAATCAACAAGTGACAAAGAAGAGTTAACAGCTGAGCAATTAGCTGATGACATAGTTAAACAAGCTGAAGAGCAAGTTGAAGAACAACATGAACATGCTCATGAAGTAATCAGCCTAGAGCAAGAAAAGATTAATGAATTAGAGTTAGCTTTAGTTACCGCACAATCTACTGTTGTTGACCAAAAAGATTCGGTTATACGTGCTAAAGCAGAAGTAGATAATATTCGTCGCCGTGCAGCGCAAGACGTAGATAAAGCACGTAAGTTTGCTTTAGAAAAATTTGCTGGTGAAATGCTAACAAGCTTAGATAATTTAGAGCGTGCACTTCAAAATACCGATAAAGACGATGAAAGCAATAAAGGTTTTATTGAAGGCGTAGAATTAACGTTACAAGGTCTAATTGCTTCATTAGAAAAATTTGGTGTTAAATCTATCGACCCACAAGATCAACCTTTTAATCCTGAACTGCATCAAGCAATGTCTATGCAAGAAGTACCTGATGTAGCGCCAAACACTGTTATTGCTGTCATGCAAAAAGGTTATGAGTTAAATGGTCGTTTAATTCGACCTGCTATGGTGATGGTATCTAAAGCTGCACCCAGCGTTGATGCTATGGCATAATACTTCAGATTATACAAAATCATGAGTGCTGAATAAAAAAGTAAAGAGATTATCTCTTTACTTTTTTTTTGTGTTTTATTTGACCCTCAATTTGTTATTTACAGTGATTTTATCTGTAGATGAAATATTTTGTAGAAAACTAGGTCTATTACAATACAACTCATTTATTACTCAATATTATCGATGAATTATATTTTAAGAAACATACTTTTTATTTTTGTGACTTTCTTTACTGCGGTAAGTTTTAGCTCTTCTGGGAATGAAATAGCAAAACCGTGGCAATTAAAGACTCAAAGCGGTGATATTATTAATTTTGATCAATATAAAAACAAAGCTGTTATTCTGCATTTTTGGGCAACCTGGTGTCCTTATTGTAAAAAAATACAACCAAGCTTAGTTGCACTACAGAAAAAATATCAAGCGCAAGGGGTAGCGCTTATCTCAATAAGTTTTAATGAAGATGAAGGTGCATTACCTCAAGATGAGATTAAGCGCAGAGGCTATGCTTTTATAACAGCGGTTATGGGAGAAGAGGTTGCCACACTTTATGGTGTAGGAGGTACGCCAACAACATTTTTTATTAATCGAAAGAATGAGATTATTTGGAAAACATCTAGTTCAGACAAAACGGATCGTCGTTTTGAATTAGCGCTAAAAGAAATAATTAAAAAATAGTTATGACCACTCAAGTTATTCAGCACTGTTCAAATGCATCTTAATTGCTCAAAGACATATAATTAATGATGTATTTGTCTAGCTCAACATTTTATAAAAGCTAATGTTCCCTAATAATATTAGCTTTTCCCTATGTTTTTTACTTATCCTAAACAAAAAGCTAATTTTTTTAAATTTATCTATTGAAAAGCATTTTGCTGACCCCACTTATTATTCAACAAACAATTTAATCAAAATTACTTTATCTACTTAGATAAAGACTTATGAATAGGAGCTCCCAAGATGGGCAAAATTATTGGTATTGACCTAGGAACAACTAACTCATGTGTTGCTGTACTAGATGGCGGTAAAGCACGTGTAATTGAAAATGCAGAAGGCGATCGTACAACGCCTTCAATTATTGCTTACACAGAAGAAGGCGAAACTTTAGTAGGTCAACCTGCTAAGCGTCAATCTGTAACAAATCCTAAGAATACTTTATACGCAATAAAACGTTTAATTGGTCGTCGCTTTGAAGATGAAGAAGTTCAACGCGATCTTAAAATAATGCCATTTGGTATTGTTAAAGCTGAGAATGGTGATGCTTGGGTAACTGCACGTGATAAAAACGTTGCTCCACCACAGGTTTCAGCTGAAGTTTTAGCAAAAATGAAAAAGACAGCTGAAGACTTTTTAGGTGAAGCAGTCACTGAAGCTGTTATTACTGTTCCGGCTTACTTTAACGATTCACAACGTCAAGCAACGAAAGATGCTGGTCGTATAGCTGGTCTTGAAGTTAAACGTATTATCAACGAACCTACTGCTGCTGCACTTGCTTACGGTATGGATAAGCAAGAAGGTGATAAAATTGTTGCGGTTTACGATTTAGGTGGTGGTACATTCGATATTTCAATCATTGAAATTGATGAAATGGATGGCGAGCACACATTTGAAGTACTTGCTACCAACGGTGATACTCACTTAGGTGGTGAAGATTTTGATAACCGTCTAATCAACTACCTAGTAGCTGAATTTAAGAAAGATCAAGGCATGGACTTAACGTCTGATCCTTTAGCAATGCAGCGTCTAAAAGAAGCAGCAGAAAAAGCTAAATGTGAGCTTTCTTCAGCACAACAAACAGATGTTAACTTACCTTACATCACTGCAGATGCTTCAGGTCCTAAACATATGAACATCAAAGTGACTCGTGCTAAATTAGAGTCATTAGTTGAAGATATGGTTAAGGCAACATTAGAGCCGCTTAAACAAGCACTTAAAGATGCAGACTTATCAGTAAGTAAAATTGATGATGTTATCTTAGTTGGCGGTCAATCTCGTATGCCAATGGTACAAAAAGCCGTTACTGATTTCTTTGGTAAAGAACCACGTAAAGACGTTAACCCTGATGAAGCAGTAGCTGCAGGCGCGGCGATTCAAGCGGGTGTGCTTTCTGGTGATGTAACTGACGTTCTACTTTTAGATGTAACGCCATTATCATTAGGTATTGAGACTATGGGCGGTGTGATGACTAAGGTTATCGACAAAAACACTACTATCCCTACGAAGCAATCTCAAACGTTCTCTACTGCTGATGATAACCAATCAGCGGTAACTGTTCATGTTTGTCAAGGTGAGCGTAAGCAAGCTTCGGCAAACAAATCTTTAGGTCAATTTAACCTTGAAGGTATTGATGCTGCACCACGTGGAACACCACAAATCGAAGTTACTTTCGATATTGATGCCGATGGTATCTTGCACGTAACGGCTAAAGATAAAAACACAGGTAAAGAACAAAAAATCACTATCAAAGCTTCTTCAGGTTTGTCTGATGAAGAAGTAGAACAAATGGTACGTGATGCAGAAGCTAACGCTGATGAAGATGCTAAGTTTGAAGAGCTAGTAACTGCACGTAACCAAGCTGACGGTATGATTCATGCTACTCGCAAGCAAGTTGAAGAAGCTGGTGAAGAGTTACCAAGTGAAGATAAAGAGAAAATTGAAGCAGCATTAGTTGAGCTTGAAGCAGCTGTTAAAGGTGATGATAAAGAAGCAATTGATACCAAAACTCAAGCGCTTATGGAAGCATCAGCTAAGTTAATGGAAATTGCTCAAGCTAAACAACAAGCGCAAAGTGCTCCAGAAGGCGCGGCTCAAGAAGCAGACGCAGCCCCTGCAGATGATGTTGTAGACGCTGAGTTTGAAGAAGTTAAAGACGACAAGTAATAATTTTTTGAATCGTTAAGCTGTCGTTAAATAGCTTAATTTCTGCGTCGAAGGTACTCACGTATAATCATACGCTCTGTACCTTCTTCTTTTTGAAATAAAGCAATTTAACTTAATCTTAGCGCTCAAAAGAGTTAAACTATGTCATCTTATGAAAGCGTCGATATTACTCGGCGCTTTTTGTGTATATAAAATCAGATATTAATTTTTTTAATTGGTACTGATTTTCTTGATTTTTTCATTGTAAATATTAAAAAAATGAAGAAAATTAGTCTCAATCAACTTGAAGTAAAGAAACCGATTTATGTCAAAACGTGATTATTATGAAACCTTAGGTGTTCCCCAAGATGCCTCTGAGAAAGAAGTAAAAAAAGCTTATAAAAAGTTAGCAATGAAGTATCACCCAGATCGTACTCAAGGTGATAAATCTAAAGAAGAAACGTTTAAAGAAGTTAAAGAGGCTTACGAGATCCTTAATGACGACCAAAAACGAGCTGCTTACGACCAATATGGTCATGCTGCTTTTGAACAAGGTGGTCACGGTGGAGGCGGTGGCCAAGGTGGTGGTTTTGGTCAAGACTTCGGCGATATATTCGGTGATATTTTTGGTGGTGGCGGTGGTGGTCGTGGACGCCAACGTCAGCAACGTGGTAGTGATTTACGTTACAACGTAGAGTTATCACTTGAAGATGCGGTTAAGGGTAAAAGCTTAGAAATTAAAGTACCTACCTATGTAAGCTGTGATCCTTGTGATGGGTCAGGTGCTAAACCAGGTACTTCGGCTAAAACCTGTAGCACTTGTCATGGTCATGGCCAAGTTCAAATGCGTCAAGGTTTATTCGCAGTACAACAAACCTGTCCTACTTGCAGTGGCAAAGGTAAAGTTATTAGCGATAAGTGTACTTCATGTCGTGGTCAAGGACGTGTTGAGAAAACTAAAACATTATCAGTTAAAATTCCTGCAGGCGTTGATACCGGCGATAGAATTCGTTTATCTGGCGAAGGTGAAGCTGGGGAGCATGGCGCAGGAGCTGGTGATTTATATGTACAAGTAAACGTACGTGATCATGGCATCTTTGTTCGTGATGAAAACCACTTGTACTGTGAAGTACCTATTAGTTTTGTTACTGCCGCTTTAGGTGGTGATATTGAAGTACCTACACTCGGTGGTAAAGTTAAGCTGAAGGTGCCTAAAGAAACACAAACCGGAAAAATGTTCCGTTTACGTGGTAAAGGCGTTAAGTCAGTACGTAGTTCTACTACCGGTGATCTAATGTGTAAAGTCGTTATTGAAACGCCAGTGAACTTATCAGGGGACCAAGCTGACTTATTACGTCAATTAGAAGAGAAAATGGCGAGTAGTAGCAAAAAGCATAGTCCTAAAGAGAGTGGCTTCTTTGACGGTGTTAAGAATTTTTTTGATGATCTGAAAAGCTAACAACTTAGCTGTAGAGTCTGCAAATAAAAATCCCGCGTTATGTCACAATAACAGCGGGATTTTTATCAACTAACTAGCATGTCGTGTATTAACCGCCTGTAATTATCAACTATTACTGGTCGAAGTTAGGTAAAATTCTACTGCGACTGTGTTCAAAAATTAGTGAAGTTTCTACTGTGGTAACTGCTTCACGAGAGGTGATGTTTTTAAAGACAAATTGACGTAAATGCTCACTGTCTTTTACTGACATATGGATATAGTAGTCATAACTACCGCCCATATGATAAAGATTTAATATTTCAGGGAACATCAGTAAATCATCGCGCAGGTTGTTTACAATTTCCTCTGAATAGGGCTGTAAACGTATAGCTGCTATTGCTTCTATATTACCACCGATAGTTTTTAAGTTTACATCGATAAAAGCGCCTTTAATAACACCACTTTGCTTTAAGCGTTTTACCCGCTCTAAACAAGTAGAAGGAGCAATACCTATTTTGGCTGCTAGTTCTTTATTTGTAATATCTGCATCATCATAAAGTATGGTTAATACCTGTAAATCGATGCTATCGAGCTTCTTCATTGGTTACCTATAAACTAATTACTGCTTTATTAAGCTAAATACTACACTTAATGGGTGTAGTGAGACCAGTGTTATAGTGTTTATTTTGAATTTTTGACGTGAATACTTCAATTATCCGAATTTGCTTTAGTTTTATGTTGATTTTTTTGATATTTATCGTGAATAAAGCGTTACAAATATTCACAGTGATAATGTTTGCTAGTGGTATGTCATTTGACATATTATGTCTGTATTCAAGTAACATTCGAAATGTATTGAATTCTAACAGGATAATACAGTTTGAAGTTGTTTGATTAATATCTCACTATATCCTTATTTCTCCTTATAAAAATAAAAAAGGTTTACGCTATGACTTTGCTTTGGATACCCCTGTTATCCTTACTTGGCAGTATTATTTCTTCAATGACGGGTAAATTAACACGTAATCAAGCGACTAGTTTGACGATGTTAATGCCGATCATCGCATTATGTATGACGATTAGCTTAGCGCCAGCGGTATTCTCTGGCGACGTTATTCGTGACACTTTTTCGTGGATCCCTTTACTTGGTATCGATATCGCCTTTCGTTTAGATGGCTTAGCGCTGTTGTTTGTTTTTATGATTTTAGGTATTGGTATATTAGTTATCTTCTATGCCCGTTATTACCTCAGTAGTAATGATTCGATGCCTAAGCTCTATGCTTATTTGATGTTATTTATGACCGCAATGCTTGGTCTTGTTATGTCAAACAATATTATTCAGCTGTGGTTTTTTTGGGAGCTAACTAGTATTAGTTCGTTTTTATTAATTAGCTATTGGTGGCATAAACCCGAAGCACGTAAAGGCGCCATAATGGCCTTAACTGTCACGGGTGGCGGTGGTCTAGCATTACTTGCTGGCTTACTTTTATTGGGAAATATCGTTGGTAGTTATAATTTAGATGTTATTTTAGCTAGTAAAGAAATTATTCAAGCCCATGATTTATACGAAGTAACCTTAATATTAATTCTACTTGGTGCGTTTACTAAGTCAGCCCAGTTTCCTTTTCATTTTTGGTTACCCCATGCAATGGCAGCACCAACGCCGGTAAGTGCTTATCTTCATTCTGCCACTATGGTAAAGGCGGGTATCTTCTTATTAGCACGTTTTTACCCAGCGCTAGCTGGAACTGATATATGGTTTGTTATTGTCAGTTTAACCGGATTAGTGACCTTATTGTTTGGCGCTTACGTAGCGTTATTTAAACATGATTTAAAAGGTTTATTAGCTTATTCGACGATTAGTCATTTAGGGTTGATCACCTTATTATTTGGCTTGGATACTAAGCTTGCGGCAGTAGCTGCTATTTTCCATATCATTAATCACGCGACCTTTAAAGCCTCTTTATTTATGGCTACGGGTATTATCGACCATGAAACTGGTACCCGTGACATGCGAAAACTTAACGGTATGTGGCGATTTATGCCTTATACCGCAACGTTAGCTATGGTTGCGGCGGCGGCGATGGCTGGTGTGCCACTATTAAATGGTTTCTTGTCTAAAGAAATGTTTTTTGCTGAGACACTGCATCAACAATTACTCGGGTCAATGTCTTGGCTTATTCCTGTATTTGCTACTATTGCTGGTGCTTTAGCGGTGGCTTATTCAGCTCGGTTTATTCATGATGTTTTCTTTAATGGCGATCCTATTGATTTACCTAAACAACCTAGCGAGCCACCGCGTTATATGCGCGTGCCAATAGAGATCCTTGTGGCTTTATGTTTAGTTGTAGGAATATTCCCTAACTTTATTGTTAACGATATTTTAACAGCAGCATCCTTTGCTGTACTGGGGGGTTATGTACCCGAGTTTAAAGTTGCGTTATGGCATGGTTTTAACCTACCACTATTAATGAGTAGCGTTGCAGTCGCGGGTGGTTTATTACTGTATTCACAGCGTCGTCATCTATTTCAATTTCAAGAGTCATTACCTACTTTAGATGCAAAGAAAGTTTTTGACGGCTCCATTGATGCGATTACAAAGTGGTGCCAAGTTAAGGTAAACGCTATCGAGAATGGCTCATTACAACGCTATTTAATGCTGATATTTGTGGTGGTGTTACTGTTTGCAGGTTGGCCCTTATTTGAAATGAATCAGTTGGGTGGTCAAAAACAACTCACGCCAATTGATGTCCATAATGCTATGGGCGCGGCGTTGTTAATGGTTGGTGCCATTAGTACTGTGATTTGGTATCGCCAACGAGTTGTATCGTTATTGATGCTCTCAGTTGTTGGTTTAATGGTGTCAGTTGCTTTTACTCGATTCTCTGCACCCGATCTAGCCTTGACCCAATTAACTGTTGAAGTAGTTACTATCATTTTACTGATGCTGGCATTATTTTTCTTACCACAACACTCACCAAAAGAGTCAAGCTCTTTGCGGGTTATACGTGATGTAGGAATTTCTGCTGCTTTGGGTATTGTTGTTGCGAGTATTTGCTATGCCTTAATTACTCGGCCACTTGAGTCTATCTCAGACTTTTTCTTAGCGAATGCTAAAACAGGTGGTGGTGGCACTAACGTTGTTAATGTTATTTTAGTAGATTTCCGTGGCTTTGATACCTTAGGTGAAATTTGTGTACTGGGTATTGCCGCGTTAGGTATTTATAAATTATTAGTCAACTTACCATTGCTGATGCCTACTAGTGATAGTCAAGGGCGTCCGTGGGCGAAAGAGCGCTATCCTATTTTATTAGCCAGTATTTCGCAGTCATTACTGCCTTTAGCATTAATGGTGTCGTTTTATATCTTTCTACGTGGACACAATCTCCCCGGTGGTGGATTTATAGCTGGCTTAGTGACTGCTGTTGCCTTTATTTTACAGTATATAGCTCATGGCTCAGACTGGATTGCGGAGCGATTAACCATTAATTACCGCAAGATTATTGCATCTGGTATTGCTATCGCATTATTTACTGGGGTAGGCAGTTGGTTCTTTGACCGGCCTTTTATGACTACATGGTTTGATTACTTTGATATTCCTTTTATTGGTGAAATTGAACTCGCCAGTGCTTTGGTATTTGATTTAGGTGTTTATATTACAGTGGTTGGTGCGACCTTAATGATTTTGGCAAGTCTTGGTCGATTAACTGTTAATGCGCAAAAAGAAGAGGTGAATGTTTAATGGAATTACTTTACGCATCCTGTGTTGGGCTTTTAGTGTCCTGTGGCGTATTTTTAATACTACGTGCTAGAACGTTCACTGTGGTCTTAGGTTTAACTATGCTCTCTTATGCGGTTAATTTATTTTTGTTTTCTTCTGGTCGACTTAGCTTAAATCAGGCAGCAGTACTTGGTTACAGCTCAGAGTATGCAGATCCACTGCCACAAGCTTTGGTGTTAACTGCGATTGTTATCGGCTTTGCGATGACTGCTTTTGTGGTTATTTTAGCCATTAGAGGGCAATCAGATTTAGGCAGTGACCATGTAGATGGTGAGCTTCCAGATAGCAATAAAAAGGTCAACGCATGATCCAGAATTTGACATTTTTACCTGTTTTATTACCTATGTTGGCAGGTGTTATTTTATTAATGCCACCTTTGGGTAGTAAAATAACTAGCAGAAGAATTACTTCTGTTGTATTTAGTGCTATTACCTTTTTAGCTTCAGTGGCTTTATTACTTAAAGTGCAAGCCGACGGTATGCAAGTTTATGCCATTGGCGACTGGAGTGCGCCTTTTGGTATTGTGCTTGTAGCCGACCCATTATCTACATTACTGGTTTGTTTAACCACGTTACTTGGTTTTGTCTGTACTTTATATGCAAGTGCGGGAGATGATGAAAAAGGTAGCTTTTTTCACCCATTAGTTCACTTTTTAATTTTGGGGGTCAACGGCGCATTTTTAACGGGTGATGCTTTTAATCTATTTGTATTTTTCGAAGTATTGTTGATAGCCTCGTACTCATTGTTAATGCATGGTGGAGACAAAAAAAACACCCGTGCTGCTTTACACTATGTGATTTTAAATCTTGTCGGTTCTGCTGTTTTCTTGATTGCTTTAGGTGTGCTATATGGCGTCCTAGGTACGCTGAATATGGCTGATATGGCGCAAAAAGTAGCACTTCTACAAGGTGATGATGTTTACCTGGCTAAAATAGGTGGCTTGTTGTTGCTGGTGGTGTTTGCTTTAAAAGGTGCTTTGTTACCGCTACATTTATGGTTACCTAATACTTATTCGACTGCGATGCCCGTTGTCGCTGCGTTATTTGCGATTATGACTAAAGTAGGTGTTTACTCAATGATGCGTGTTTATACACTAGTTTTTGGCGATGAAGCAGGTGAATTAAGTCATATGGCGCAAAGTTGGTTGTGGTGGTTAGCACTGGCTACTATTGCTTTGGGCGTAATGGGTGTTTTAGCAAGTAAAGATTTAAGAAAATTAACAGCTAATTTAGTTATTGTCTCGGTCGGAACTCTCGTTGCACTGGTTGCGGTACAGAGTATCGAAGCCAGTTCAGCAGCTATTTATTATTTAGTTCATTCAACCTTGGTTACCGCTGCACTCTTCATCTTAGCTGATTTAATCGGTCGTCAACGTGGTAATGTTGCAGACAGTATTATAGCCGGTCCACCAGTCTCTCAGTCGAGGTTACTTGGGCTTTGTTTTTTGATTACAGGTATAGCTGTAATAGGTATGCCGCCACTGTCTGGCTTTATTGGTAAAGTGTGGCTGCTTAAAGCGACATTAAATGCTGAATATAGCATGGTGTTCTGGCCACTCTATTTATTGGCAAGTCTAGCGATAATGGTAGGCGTAACTAAAGCAGGAAGTACGATATTTTGGCATCATCAAGATAAGGCTACAGAAAGTTTTGAGCAAACAGGCGTGCATCCAGCGCAGTTAGCGGCATTACTTATTCTTGTTTCGAGCGCGCCATTAATGACTGTTTTTTCCGGCCCCTTAAGTGAGTATGCCCTTGGCGCAGCTAGTCAGTTACATGATTTTAATAATAATATTAACGTTATTCTTTCAGGAGGCAAGTAATGCGGTTAGCAGCAAAGTTTAAGTGGTTACCGACGCCTTTAAGAAGTCTTTTATTATTTATTGTCTGGTTATTATTGAATAACAGTGTATCAGTTGGTCATATTGTGTTGGCGGTTATTTTAGCTATCGTGATCCCTTTAGCGACTAGCCTCTTTAGAACTAAACAGCCGTTAATTTTAAAGCCAGGTTTAGCGTTACGTCATTTAATGTTGGTTTTATATGACATCATTACGGCGAATGTCCAAGTTGCTATTTTGATATTAGGGCCGAATAAAAAACTAAACCCAGGCTTTGTTAAGGTACCACTTGATTTAACGCATAGTCTGCCAATTACTATTTTGGCGAGTACAGTGTCATTAACACCCGGAACAGTCAGTGCTGAAGTGTATCCTTGGGTAGAGTCCTTAACTGAAGGTGAAGAACCAGAAGAGCGATTTTTATTGATACATGTGTTAAATCTTGAAGATGAACAGGTCTTAATAAACACAATTAAGCAGCGTTATGAAGCGCCTCTTAAGGAGATATTTCAATGCTAGAAACGGTAATTTTAATTGTCTTTACAATGATAGGGTTATCATTATTATTGAATGTATGGCGCTTATTGATAGGTCCTTCTGTACCCGACAGAATACTTGCCCTCGATACTATGTATATCAATACCATTGCATTGATCATTTTGTACGGGATGAGTTTGGGTACTGAATTATATTTTGAAGCGGCACTGTTAATCGCTATGTTAGGTTTTGTAAGTACTGTTGCGGTATGTAAGTACTTACTACGTGGCGATATTATAGAATAGGAGAGAAAGTTATGATTGAATGGATTATTTCAATACTATTATTAATTGGTGGTTCTTTTGTCCTTGTTGGCTCTATTGGTTTAGTGAAAATGCCTGATTTTTATATGCGTCTTCACGGTCCAACTAAAGCAACAACACTAGGAATGGCATCGTTGTTAACTGCTGCTATGATATTTTTTAGTACTACACAAACTGGATTGAGTGTAAAAGAAATACTTATCTCGTTATTTTTATTACTAACGGCACCAGTCAGTGCATATATGATGATTAAATCGGCCATTCATCATAAGCTTGATAGTATAGAGCGTACCAAAGGTAAAGATAATATTGAAGATGATGTTTAATATATTACTAACATTTATTCGAATATAAAAAATCCCTAACGATTTTAATCGTTAGGGATTTTTTTAAAGCTAGTGTTAGCCAAAGTCTAGATTTATATTCGACTAAGCTTCTATTAAAGAATGCTTAGCAGTTTATTGTTACTGTATTTGAACAAGCTGATGTTGTGTCACAGACTTGGTAGATGAATTGGTTAGCTTCAGTTCGACGTTCACGGCCATGGTAAATACCAGCATTTTCAACGGTATCAATTTTTATACCGTTACAGAAGATATCTACCCTCTCTGCAGATGTCCCATCCCAAGTAATATCAACACGTAAGCCACCTAAACGAGATTTATAGGCACGTTTAACTGTTGCTTCAAGGTTAGTTGATGAAACACTTACCATCATAGTTTCGCTACTACTAAAACCTGACTATCAGCGTAACTTGATATTTTCTCGTCGTCTAAGACTAGGTACGTTTATTACCAGCTACATTGGGTAGCCAGGGGGGCGGTTTGATCTGTTCTCTTTAATAAGAAGATCATTGAATACACTATCCATTATTTCTCGTTTAAACCACAGCTAATTTTTTTGTAACCTTATGATACTAGGCAATATTATATCAAGGCCTTGATTAAGATAGAAAATATCAGTAAGACCTGATAATAACAGTTGTTTCTCATCGTATTCATTCTTTTTAGCATTAAAAAATACAGTACATACTATTTTCTGAATCACTAAGGAGATTTTACCCCCAATGGCTATTCTATAAATTAATAAAAATTAAATTATAATCCTTACCTTGGCTAATATCTGGTATTACTTTTTCTACTGTTATATCAATATCAGAGGTTTGCACTAAGCCAGTAAAATGACTAATAGAATGGTGAAGTTCTCCTGTGGATATATTATTTTTCTACCACTTATTAAAAATAATACTTTGAGTTTAGCTTTATTCATTAAGCCTATATATTCTATCTTCCCTGATGTTAATTATTACCTTTTGTGAAACAGACACTAATATTAATTAATAGCATGATATATTTATAAAAATTTATTTATATATATTTATATAAATTTAACAAGTGAGGCTAGAGGTTATAGGGGTAGATTTTTAACTTTATTACGCTATTGAGTAATGACTTAAATATTTTATGCTGGATACATATTGCTGTGTTTTTCGATATTGTAATGTAAGTGACTTTATAAAAATAGCCAGTGCAAGCATCAAGGCTTTTAGTTAGAATACGTTTTTAATTTTTAATTTTTACTTGCGCCGTCCATGTCATATCAATACCACGATTTAATCCGTATTTTTAATCATAGTTTTAGTACCAGCATGAATACTCAGTTGGTCAAAGGTAGTGATGAACCTTTATATGCCCCAAGTAGTGAAACGTGTGAATATCATCGTATTATTTTTGCGCATGGTTTCTTTGCTAGTGCTTTACATGAAGTAGCACACTGGTGCCTGGCTGGGGCTTCGCGACGTTTATTAGAAGATTTTGGTTATTGGTACATCCCAGATGGTCGTGATCAAGTGCAGCAGATTAAATTTGAACAAGTAGAAATTAAACCACAAGCAATCGAGTGGGCACTATGTGTTGCGGTTGGGAAAGAATTTGAAGTTTCGGTAGATAACTTATCCGGTACAGGTCATACATGCCGTACTCTATTTAGACAGGCTGTTTATCAGCAAGTAGAAATCTACTTAAGCACTGGCTTTCCCCGTGATGCACAAGTATTTATCGTAGCGCTGGCTAATTTTTATCAAACGCCCTTACCATTGAACCGTAAGTACTTTAGGTTATAGCAATAAATAAAGGCAAATAATGAAAAAATTTAAACTCGGTTTTATCATCAATCCTATTGCGGGTATAGGCGGCAGTGTTGCACTCAAAGGTAGTGATGGCATGGTCATGCATGCATTGGCTTTAGGCGCTAAGCCACAAGCTAATAGTAGGGCAAAATTAGCGCTTGAAGTATTGTTACCTTACCAAGATGAAATTATTATTTATACAGCTAATGCGCTTATGGGGGAGCAATGTGCCCGTGAACTTGGTTTTGAGGTAGAAGTACTTTATCACGCAAAAAATAAGCATACCCAAAGTAATGACAGTCAATTAGCGGCAGAAGCTTTATTAGCAAATGGCGTAGATATTATTTTATTTGCTGGCGGTGATGGTACTGCTAGAGATATTGCTAATGTGGTTGCTAGTGATGGTGATTATCAACCAGTGCCTGTGTTAGGTATACCAGCAGGCTGTAAGATTCATTCTGGCGTTTATGCTATTACACCAAAAGCCGCAGGTCGTATTATTGAACTGATGGTAACCAATGAGTTAGTAACTTTAACTACGGGTGATGTGATGGATATAGACGAGAGCTTATTTAGGCAAGGAATAGTCAAAGCAAAGCGTTATAGCGAAATGAAAATACCGAGTGAACTACGCTATGTGCAGGCTGTTAAATCAGGCGGCAAAGAAAGTGATGAACTGGTGCTGCAAGATATCGCGGCCAATGTTATCGAAGAAATGAATGACTATGATGATAGACAATTTATTATTGGCTCTGGCTCTACGACCGCATTTTTAATGAGTGAGTTAGCGTTAGGTAATACTTTACTTGGTGTCGATATTGTCAGCGATCAATCATTAACAGCTGTAGATGTTACCGAAGCTGAACTCTTCAAGGCAATAATTGATTATCATGGTATCAGTAAGCTTGTTATTACCTTAATTGGTGGCCAAGGGCATGTATTTGGTCGTGGTAATCAGCAATTAAGCCCTCGCGTTATTCGTACTATTTTATCGCAGCCAGGAGGTCGTGAAAATATTACTATTTTAGCTACTAAGACTAAATTAGAAGCTTTAGTAAATAAACCATTGATTAGTGACACCGGCGATAGCGCTCTAGATCAACAGCTTTCTGGCTTTATGCCAATAACAACCGGGTATAAAGACCAAGTGCTTTATCCACTTGCTAGCCCTCAATAATATTAACTCTTAGATTAACTTTTAACTTAACTTTTCAAGTGATATATATGTCATCAAACTCAAGCAATTCTCGCCTTTCAAACAAGCAGCTGACTAGCGTGGCTGATTTTTATCAATATCTAGATGGCTTATTTGAGCTAGATGATACTGACAGTGATACTTTATTCGCTAGTGGTTACATGCGCGGATTTCTTTCTTTAGTTGCTACTGAGTTTGGTGATGAGAATCAGCTTATTTCTGCTGATTTGATTAAAGCCGTTACCCAAAAGGCCATGCAAGCTAAAGCTGAATTATCACCACAAGATTACGCTATAGTCTCTAACTTTTGGTTGGAAATTCAGAGTAATTTTGTGCTTTAATCATAGAGTAATAGTTGAGGTTGTTTGCCTGTATAAATAAAGTAGAGCCTAATAGTGTTATTTAACTTTACTTGAGGAATATACTCTTTTTAATAATTATTTACTCAATAAATCAGTTTTGCTCAGGAGTCTTTCTTTTAATAATATCTCTAATGATGAAACGGTTTGGACTTAAGTTAAATATCATTTGATTGTCCATGGGATAAGGAGTGTTGCATAATTCAGCGGTTAATATATCGGCAGCTAAAGGCGCTGAACATAAACCTCGGGCACCCAGTCCTAACAATACATAAAGATTATCAATACAGGGTGGCGCTTCACTATATTTCCAATTTTTATCTTTGCCTAAATGAGCGTAAGTTTGGATATGTTCATTAATTTTGGGTACTGCCCCTACTAGAGGTAAGTGGTCTTGTGACATGCAACGCAGTCTCGCTTTACTCGAGGAAATATCTTCTTCTTGCCAACCAATAGTTGACGATAACCCAGGCAAGCACTTATCCAACATGGTTAAGTTGTAGTGGTCATCGGCTTTGTCAGTTTTTAAATTAGTATCATTTTTTTGAAATGTAGCGCCTATGCAATGAATGCCTTTATTTTCCGGCGTTAAATAACCTTTATGGCAAATAACGGTAGATAGTTTATTTATTTTTTTATTACTTGTCATACTTGTTATTTGGCCACGAGTCGCGGTAAGTGGTAGCGGTTTTAGTTGTTCAATTTCAATCGCATCAGCACCACCACATATGACCAATACAGTCGCGTCAAACTCACCTTGGTTAGTATATAAGCGCCATGATTTACTGTATTCACTTAAGCTTGGGCTAGTCTTAGCGCTAGTATTCGTAACTTGCTGTACTTTAGTAATGTGAGTATCGGTTAGTATGGTTAAGCGGTTAGTCGCTTGCGCGGCTTTGAAAATATCTTTTACTAACTCTTGCGGCGATATCCAGCCTGCATTGGGCATGAAAAGACCACCGTAAGCTAAGTCAATATTTGCATGGTCGCTGGCTTGCTTAGCATTTACCCCATGGATAAGGTCTTTGGGCCAGGTATTAAGCTCTTCAAATGCTTGTTGTCTATTATCTAATGCTTCTTTGTAAGATACTTCTAATAAACCACACCACTGATGTGCAAATGAGAAACCTTGCTCAGCAACTTCAGTATATAACGCTTTAGCACGCCAAAAGGCTTGCTGATAAAAAGAACTTATATCATCTTTTTGCTGGTGCAATAAAGGATATAAAGCGCCAATAGCATTGCTCGAGCCGCCCTGAGCAACTGAGCTATCCTTACAATATAGGGTAACGTCTATTCCTTGTTTGGTTAATGCATAAGCGGCACAAGCTGAAGCAATACCGCCACCAAGAATACTAACACGCTGGGGTTTTATGACAGCAGGTCTTAAACGGTAGCCTTTAGTTGTTAGCGGGTTACTTTGCATTACTGCAAAAACAAACTTAGTTTTTTTATCTTGTGCTGATCGCTGTTCAAGTCGAAAACCGATATTGCGCAACTGTTTTTTAATAATGCCAGTAGCGAACAATGTAGTCAGTGTTGCTTGTTCTTTTGAAAGCCTATTAATTTGAAAGAATAAATCTTTGTTGCACTGCTCAGGGGAGAGATTAGGACTAATTTTAGGATTTAATTTAGGAT
>JBKEHN010000034.1:0-22239 GCA_046710905.1 Colwellia sp. | reverse complement strand
ATCATTGTGGTTATCTCTTAGGCCGGAATCTAGTTTTAGATGGCGTTAAAAATGAAAGTATATCAACACTAAAAATAATAGATTGCCGATAACACACCTCGGGAATGACCTGCCCCCCTATCTAATCATTGTAGTTATCCCTTATATCGGAGTCTATTTTTTGATGACGTAAAAATGAAAGTATATCAACACTAAAAATAATAGATTGCCGATAACACACCTTGGGAATGACGTGCCCCCCTATCTAATCATTGTGGTTATCTCTTAGGCCGGAATCTAGTTTTAGATGGCGTTAAAAATGAAAGTACATCAACGCTAAAAATAATAGATTGCCGATAACACACCTCGGGAATGACGTGCCATCGACTATATTGTCATTCCGGCTATCCCTTAGGCCAGAATCGAGTTTTTAGGTTAAAGCTTAATTTCATAGATTAAAAAGTTTCGACTCATAAATATTGATATTTATTCTTATATATCAGTCAATGCCATAATGATTAAAAATAGCCACTCTAGTGCATACCGTTGCATGCTAGTTATAAAAATTAAGGATATACTTTGAGCGATTTTATCGGCTTTGCTAATAACCTACTCTGGAATAACGTACTCATTTACTTGTTAGTTAGCGCAGGTATTTGGTTTAGTTATAAATTAGCCTTGTTACAAGTACGTCACTTTCCTCACATGTTTAAAATACTTTTCAACAAAAGTGATAGTGATAAAAACGCCATATCATCATTTCAGGCATTAATGACCAGTCTTGCTGCACGTGTTGGCACTGGCAACTTAGCCGGTGTTGCTATTGCAATTACACTGGGTGGCCCTGGCGCTATTTTTTGGATGTGGGTAATCGCTTTCATTGGCATGGCAACCGGTTTTGCTGAAAGTTTACTGGGACAACTCTACAAAGTACGTAATAGCGATGGCGAGTTTCGTGGCGGCCCTGCTTATTATATAACCATGGGCTTAAACAAACCCTGGTTAGCCTTTGGTTTTTCTCTGTGTATTTTCATTGGCTACGGTTTAGTCTTTAGCTCGGTGCAAGCCAATACCATAGCCGATGCCGTACAAAATACTTACCAAGTAGATACGACTTACTCTGGTATGGTTATTGTTGTACTCGCTGCTTTCATTTTTATTGGTGGTGTAAGGGCCGTGGCGCGCACCGCTAGCGTTATAGTACCAATTATGGGCTTAGCGTATTTAGTGTTAGCACTCTATATTTGCCTCATTAATTTTCAGCAGATACCGGCAGTATTTATGACTATTTTCAGCTCAGCTTTTGGTTTACAAGAAGCTGGCAGTGGCGCCCTAGGTGCCGCTATTATTAATGGTGTTAAACGCGGATTGTATTCTAATGAAGCGGGCTCAGGCACAGTCCCACATGCTGCAGCGTGCGCTACGCCTAATCCTCATCACCCTGCTGCGCAAGGTTACGTACAAATGCTTGGCGTATTTATTGATACCATTGTGGTGTGTACGGCAACTGCGCTAATGATTTTATTGGTATTAGGAACAGAAACATCTGACTTAACGGGTATAAGATTAACCCAGTATGCGATAACTGAGCATGTCGGACATTGGGGCAATCATTTTATTTCGTTAGCCATTTGTTTGTTCTGTTTCACGTCAATTATTGCTAATTATGTTTACGCTGAAAGTAACTTACATTTATTCAAACTTGATAACGCCTATGGTCGTTGGGGCTTTATTTTAGTCTTTTTATCAATGACATTTTGGGGATCTATTGCTGCTTTACCTGACGTATGGGCGTTAGCAGATTTATCTTTAGGCATACTAACGGTTATCAATGTCGCGGTTATTTTAGTGCTAACGCCAACTATTGTCGCGGTAACAAAAGACTATAACCAACAGTTACAAGATAACAAGTTACCTCGTTTTAGCTTAACTAAAAACAATAAAATTCAGGGTTATGTCACCAAAAATATTTGGGAATAACTTAAGCTATTTAGCTAGAAAAAACCGTAACTGGAGATAGTTATTAAAGTTAACCTCACTTACGGTCGCTTTTCATGTTAATCATAAGTGGCTTATACTGAACCTGCTGACTGGCTTGTGTTAGTAATAAAGTTAAAGGAGTCAAAATCAATGACCAATCCTATGATTATTTCGATACTGGGATATTTAAGAGAACAAAACAGTTCCTGCTCGCTAATTGATTTGGTGAATCTTTGTGAACAAGACTTTCTTTCGCTTATTCTAAAAGATATCGATCCTCAGATAGTCATTTTCCAAAAGAATTTTTTTGTTATGAACGCGCTTTATCAAATTCAATGTGATATTAAAACTGAAGGATTTTTATTAATAATTTTTCCCTTAGAAATTTTTATTATGCCGCATAACACTGCCGCTAAAAATATACTGACCACGCGCGACACTGATCTGGCCTGCTACTATTTAAATTGGTCTAATTTAAATAACATCACAGTCAAAGAGATTGAAACACTTTTTGCTAGTTTTTGGCAAAGATATCGTGCTACAGACAAGGTTGATGCAGCTCTGACTACCCTAGGGATAAAGCAAAATGTAGATTGGTTTGATATACGTCAGGCTTACCAAAAGAAAATTATCAGTAGCCATCCAGATAAAGGCGGCTGTGCTGAGGATTTTATCGAAGTCCGAAAAGCCTATGAAGTTTTAAAAGTAAGTTATCATGGAACTTGATGCTAACTTTATCTTTAGTTACCTCAAAGTGAATGTTAACTAGTGATATTTATGGTGAGCTCGAAGAAGAATACACGACTATTGCATTGCCTCTTGAGGGGAAACGTAAAACTAATTACTGGTTAGTAAAACAAACATTAGCTATTGGTACTCATTTTTTATTTTCAATGAAAAATTGTTTGTCCCTACTCGTAATAGTGATAGCTATATTTATTTTCTTCACCATCGGAGTTTCAGTATTTTGGTTAAGTGATCTAGCAGATGCAAGTGTGTTAAATGTTGTCTTTTGGCAACAATGGCTAGCTCGAAATTCTTATCAAATATTCTTCTAACCTATCCTTTGACAGAGTATCCCTCAGCTATTTGGACAATCTGTTGATTGGAGCTTGTGGCTTTATCAACCAGCGCTAATCTGCCTTACTCTCGTTTTACTTTTTCTATAAAGTATAGGAGTTGTCAAAACTGTCGATTATGAAATATTTATTAATTGTGTTTGCTGTAATCACATTACCCTATTTATTAGGCCGAGTATTATTCGTTTTTATGGATATAGAAATGAATGAATCTGGTCCGATAGTCGCATTTATGTGACTAACCACCTTGTATTTAATCTTGCCGATCAGTTACCAGTTTATTAATAAAATAAAAAAAATTATAACTGTTTCGCATGATTACTTTAAACGTAGTAGTAAATAATAATCACTACGGAGTAGATAAAATATAATGATCAAATTTAGTTTTCTTAACGTCTATAGCTTGTTGTTATCTTGTTTTCTGACAATGTTCGTAACAGCAGAGGAATTCAAATTATCAGATAATATTGTTCCTTCATTTCAATTGATAGAATTAACGCTTGCGTCCAGTCTAGGTAAGTTTTCAGATACCACAACGATAGATCTCAATATCACCAAACAAAGTGATACGATAAAGCTTTACTCGAAAAATTTATTGATAACCTCTGCAACGGTAAGTGATGAAAATAGCAAATGAGAGTTAGCTGTTGTAGGAACTAATCAATACTATATAACCTCGTTACTAGCAAATCATATAATACCTAAAGGTCAGCATAAACTGTCTTTATCCTTTGAAGTAACATATACCGACACAGGAGATGGTTTATTCAAGGTTACAGAAAGTGATGAAACATATCAGTTTACTCAATTTCAATGTATGTTGGCTCGTAGCTTTTCCCCGTCTTTTGACCAACCAAATTTAAAATTAATGGGCAGAAAGGGTATAAGATAATTAGTAATACCCTGCAAATAAAACTAGGTACACACGGCGATTGGGGTACCTTTTTTTTTGAACCTACTCCACCAACTTATAGCGATATACTCGCATTTTCTGTAGGTGATTTTGATTCAATCGAGATGTGGTTTTCATGTGCTGATGTCCGTTGAACGCAAACAAGAAACCATGATTTAGAGGTTTTATGTTACCTAGAAATGTCTGTAAAAGGCTCACAGTTGTAATTTCAGGCATTAAACCTAAGATCCGCAATTGGCTATCAGTTGACCTAAGGCTCAACTAATACCTAATGATGGCAAAGCGTACAAATTTATTATTAAGGTTCTTGACTGAATATCAGCTCTTATGATTGAAAACAGAGGAACCAATAACCTTTCCTTTGTTTTATCCCATCAAAATAAATATAATAACTTTCTAATGATTGGTGACGTTACTGCTGTTTTCCTTAGTCGTTTCCCCGAACAATAATAAATTATTTCATATGGGCGCTTGCAGAAATCATCAAATCAGACAATCTACTTCTAAGATCAACAACCAAGGTATGCTAATCATATCTTAATATTTACCACCTTTTGTCGACTACATTGAAGACAATAAAAAGCGCCTTTCGGCGCTTTTTATTAATCACTGTATTTAGCCTGTTAGTTAACTCTTTGCAGCATGAACAATACGTTGAGCAATCAAGTTCTCAACAACACTTGGATCTGCCAAGGTTGACGTATCACCTAAGGTATCTACATCATTCTCAGCAATCTTACGTAAAATACGACGCATGATTTTACCTGAACGTGTTTTAGGTAAACCGGGTGCCCATTGAATGTAATCAGGCTTAGCAAAGCGACCTAGTTCTTTCGCCACAAATTCGCGTAGCTCAACATTTAACTGGTCAGATTCAGTTGCACTACCCATTAAGGTTACGTAACAATAAACGCCTTGGCCTTTGATTTCATGTGGATAACCAACAACCGCAGCTTCAGCAACTGCAGGATGAAGTACTAATGCACTTTCAATTTCAGCGGTCCCCAATCTGTGACCTGATACGTTTAATACGTCATCAACACGGCCTGTTATCCAATAGAAACCATCTTCGTCACGTTTCGCGCCATCACCGGTAAAGTAGTTACCTGGGTATTGACCTAAGTACGTTTGGTAGAAGCGGTTATGATCGCCATAAACAGTGCGTAATTGTCCTGGCCAACTTGCAGTCATTACTAACAAACCTGCGCTCTCACCTTCTAATGTATTACCGTCTTTATCAAATAACGCTGGTTGAACACCAAAAAAAGGCTTACCCGCACAACCTGGTTTCATGTCAACAGCACCTGGTAGTGAGGTAATTAAAATACCACCAGTTTCTGTTTGCCACCACGTATCAACAATTGGACAATTACTCTTACCAACAACTTCATAATACCAATGCCAAGCTTCTGGGTTAATGGGCTCACCTACCGTACCTAACAAGCGTAAAGACGATAAATCAGATGCGTTAACTAAGTCATCACCAATACTCATTAAGGCACGAATAGCTGTAGGTGCAGTATAAAATACGTTAACTTTATGCTTTTCACATACTTGCCAAAAACGACCAGCATCGGGATATGTTGGTACACCTTCAAATACTAAGGTGGTTGCACCGTTTGCTAACGGGCCATAGAAAATATAAGAATGACCGGTGATCCACCCTGCATCAGCTGTACACCAATAAATTTCTCCTTCTTTATAATCAAAAACATACTTATGTGTCATGGCTGCATATAAAATATAACCGCCACATGTATGTACTACACCTTTTGGTGTACCTGTTGAACCTGAGGTATAAAGAACAAATAATGGATCTTCAGCATCCATTATTTCTGGCTCACAAATTGCTAATTGTTTCGCTACCGCTTCTTCGTAGTTTATATCTACTTTTTCATTCCAAGCAACATCACTTCCAGTTCGGGTAACAACGATAACAGAATGAACATTGGGACAATCGGCAACAGCGGCATCGACATTCGATTTAAGTGGAATACGTTTACCACCTCGAAGACTTTCATCCGCTGTGATAATAACTTTACAATCGGCATCTAAAACACGGGCTTTAATCGATTCTGTAGAGAAACCACCAAATACTACTGAATGGATTGCACCAATACGTGCACACGCTAACATAGCGTAACCCACTTCAGGGATCATCGGCATATAAATACAAACACGATCGCCCTTTTTAACGCCACGTTCTTTTAATAGGTTAGCTAAGCGACAAACATGATCGTGTAGTTCTTGATAACTAACTTTTGAGTCATCATTTGGATCATCACCTTCAAAAATAATAGCGGTATCATTGGCTTTAGTTGCTAAATGACGATCAATACAGTTATAACTTACGTTAAGTTTAGCGCCAGAAAACCAGCTGATTTCAGAGTTTTTAAGATCAACTTTACTTACGCTATCCCAGGGTTGATACCAATCAATAAATTCTTTTGCTTGCTCGCCCCAAAATTCATCAGGTTGCTCAATTGATTTTTTATACATAGCATCGTATGTCGCTGCATCAATATGAGTATGCGCCTTGGCTTTCTCTGAAACTGGGTAACAAGTTTGTAATTCTTTCATTTCTCTTCCTTCGGACTTAACTTGAGGTTATTAATACCAATAAAATTAACTAAATATCTACTTAGTGAGTATTAAAGCGTTTGATATAACTTGAAGTATTATTTCTTTTATAAATTTATTTATACTAAATATTATTTAGCGATAGTTTTAACGTATTACGTTCTCTATTTCCAGCAATACTATCAATACAGATATAAAGCTAAAGATAATTGTATGTCTCACATGCTAGAATTTTTAACGACTTTTTTATATACGGCTTTAGTCTTAACTTACGTTTTTACTCTACAATATTACAAATAAAATATATAAGACCATCACCATAGCATTGAAAAACCGCAGTGACAACGCTGTCATTTGTTAATTAAATGACAGCGATAAAAAAGTACCTGCTATTATGTTGTGTACCTTTGGTGATAATTAAATTTTCAAATATAAAAAAACCGAGCGCTTGGCTCGGTTTAATAGATAACGACTTAACTCAGAACATTTAGTCTGCTAGGTCACTATCGTCTTCATCTCTTGGCGTAAAGCTTCTAATACCTTCTTTTGCTTCAATCTCAATGTAGAATGAAGTTAAACCGTCAACTTGTGTTTGATCAATGCGCTTATTAATATCTGATAATTGAACGGGCTCTGCTGCTTCTTTAGTATTGCCAAATTGGCAATCAAAATCCCAAAAGTCTGCACCTGAAGGTAATTTTTTGTTACGTTCTCTTTTAAGATATTTTTTAACTTCGTGTTTAACGGCATCAACACGTCTTTCAAGTTTAATTTTTTCGTGGGTTAATTCAAATACTTTTTTCATGGGTGGCCTTAAGTCGATGGCTACAATTACTCATTTTTAGCGTAAAAATAATTGCTATACATTAAATAATGGCAGTATTTTACGTTACTTTCGCACAAGTAGCGAGATAGTGATGACAACACAAGCATAAAAAATTACTGTGTTGCTATCAGTGCATGCTATAACGCTAACATTGCTTGAGTTGCTGCAATTAAATGATGTTTAGTATTTGGTTCAGCAGAGGCATGACCCGATGCTTCACTTAGCACTAAGGTTGATTTAGGTAATTGTTGGTGTAACAACCACGCATTATCTGCAGGACAAACAATGTCGTAACGCCCATGTACTATTGCGGTTGGAATGTTTTTTATTTTATCACAATTAGCTAAAATCTGATTGTCAGTTAAAAAGCAATCATTAACCATGTAATGCGCTTCGTGACGAGCTAATGTCCAAGCATGGTCATCCCCCGTTGCTGCATTAACAAATGCTTGATCAGGTTTTAAAGTACAACAACGAATTTCCCAAATACTCCACGCCGTAGCAATTTTTTGCGCGAGTTCTTTATCTTCACCTACTAACATGGCGTAAGCGGCTTTTGTCGTCGCTTGTGCGCTACCTTCTGGTAAAACATCTAAATAATCTTGCCAATAATCAGGGAAAATACGTGTCGCGCCACCACCAGAAAAAGTCCAATGAGTATCAACATCTCTGCCTAAGAAAATACCACGTAACACTAAGCTACTGACATTGATGGGATGGGTTTGTGCATAAACTAACGATAAGGTAGATCCCCACGAGCCACCAAAAACATGCCATTTATCAATAGCTAAATATTGACGAATTTTTTCTATATCGGCAACTAAGTAGTTAGTTTCATTATTATCTAAACAACCGTGCGGTAATGAACGACCACAACCACGTTGATCAAATAAAATGATATGATATTGCTCGGGATCAAAAAAACGTCTGTCATTCGTTGAACAACCGCCACCTGGGCCACCATGAATAAACAGTACTGGTTGCCCTTTTGGATTACCGCACTGTTCTACATAAATTTTATGTTGCCCGTCAACATCGAGTAAGAAATCATTAAAAGGAGAAACTTCAGGATAAAATTCGTTCAGGGTGCTCATTATAATGATTCTCTTTATACTAATTAAGTCTCGCCTACCATTACGTTAAGGTTACTTAACTAAAATAGTAGGGCTACATTTTATTTACTTGGATTCATTTCACTATCTTGCAGCAGCTTCATTTACTTAACTTAGGTCAAGTGCGAATTTTTTTAATATCTCAATAGGTACTATTTCTAATGCTTTAATATGGGTTTTTCTTAAGTGAACTCTTGGCGCTCTATCACCTTGATAAGCCTCTAACCAGCGTTCGGCACATAAACACCAAGTATCACCCGGTTTTATACCTACAAAATTAAATTCAGGTATAGGCGTTGATAAATCATTACCTTTAAAGCGCGAAAATTCTAAAAACTGCTCACTTGCTTCAATACAGATGGTGTGCGAACCAACATCTTGATCTGAAGTATTACATTTATTATCACGAAAAAATCCAGTTACCGGATCGCCACCACAGCCGACTAATTGTTCACCAAAAACGTTAATTGATTCATCCATTTCCATAATTTTTCCTATTGCTACGACTAGTAACCCCATACTATAACGTCAACAGCCTTTGAGATACATTTTTTACGATCGACACATTTATAATTAAATAGCTTTACCCAATAATCATTTTAGCACTTAGCGGTTTGATAACTTGGTGTTACTTAGTGTTACTTGCTTAGCTTTACCTATTATTAGACCAAATACCTGGTTCGGTTTCCCCTTGTATTTTCACATCGCCTATTGAAAAAGAAGGTTCAACATTTGCTTTTAGCTTTCGATGAAAATCTTTAGTTAAATTTAACACGGTCGGGGTAAGTAAAATAATGGCGTAAATATTTACTAGGGTCATTAACCCTAATGCCATATCGGCTAGACCCCAAACTTCTTTTAACGACGCATTTGCTCCCCAGAAAACCATTAATAAATAAATACTGCTATATAATAAGCGTCCAATTTTGTGGTCTAATTTGAACATATGCAGGTTGCTTTCTGCATAGGCGTAATTAGCAACAACTGAGGTAAAAGCAAATAAGGTGATGGCTGCGGCGACAAAGTAGTTTCCACCAGCACCAAAGTGGCTCGTCATAGCATTTTGGGTCATCCTAATGCCTTCCATATCGCCACTGATATGAATATCCGATAATAGAATTATCACTGCGGTACAGCTACACAGCACCATAGTGTCTAAGAATACTCCTAACATTTGCACATACCCCTGTGCAACGGGGTGATTAGGTACTGGTGTTGCACCTGCCGCGGCATGAGGTACACTGCCAGCCCCTGCTTCATTTGAATACAAACCTCGCTGAATACCATTTTTAATTGCTGCACCTAAAGCGCCGGCACCCGCTTCATTTAAACCAAAAGCTGATGAGAATATATCCATAAACATGGCCGGTAATAATTGAATATTCATTAGGGTGATAATAATCGCAGTACCAACAAACGCTAACCCCATAAAAGGCACAATTAATTCGGCAAACCGAGCGATTCTTCGCATACCTCCGACTACTATACTGCCTGCAAGTATCGCAATAATCGCCCCTGAGTATTCACTGGGAATAGTAAAAGTATTATTTAATGCCTCAGCAATCGTATTGGCTTGCATAGCACTGAACGTTAAACCATAGCCAAGAAAGAGACAAAGTGAAAAAGTAATAGCAAGCCAAGGCTTATTAAGTCCGGCTCGAATATAATAAGCAGGTCCGCCTCTAAATTCCTTATGCCCGTCTCGTACCTTATATAACTGACCAAGCACACTTTCTGCAAAGCCTGTTGCCATACCTAACAATGCAATGACCCACATCCAAAATACAGCACCACTACCGCCAAGTGAAATGGCCATGGCAACGCCAGCTAAATTACCTGTACCAACTCGGGCAGATAATCCTGTGCATAACGCTTGAAAAGAACTAATCCCTGACTTGTCAGATTTACTACTACCTTTCATAACAGTGAACATATACTTAAATTGAAGTATCTGTATCCAACGAAGCTTAAACGAGAACCAAAAGCCAGCAAAAAGTAATAAGTAAATTAATATTTGGCCTTCGCCCCACAGTACATTATTGATAAAGCTTACTATGTCATTAAGCATTTAATTGCCTTTTTATTATTCAGTAAATTAGTATATTTTTTGAAATATCACACGTATTTTTAGTTACTTAATTGATAATCAATAACGCTATTTAAGCCTTGTAAAATGAGGTAAACATTCAGTATAAAAAGTAGATGTCAGTACTTTTATAAATGGCTTAAATACTCGCAAGGCGAATAAGAGCTATTAGTCAATCATACTGACTCTATCAATACAAAGTCTTTCGCCAAAAATTATTTACCATTAAGTATAATTGATACTTGATATTTCTCTGAATAATACACTCGGGTACTTATAGCTTTAAAATTTGTTTTCTTTCTACTTTATGTGATTCATTATCAATAAATAATCGCTCACTTATTTTAAAAACCTTTGTAGATAGTTGACTATTTTTTTTGCAAAAGTATAACCATACTCCAAACGTGTTTTTTTACTAATTGATGCCGTATTTGTTAAAATACAGCTAAATTATATATACTCGCCAAAAATAAAATCATCGCTTATTACCTTAAATTCTGTGAGCTCAATGCCTATAATGTTGTAACCAAAGAGCGCCAATTTTTCAGGACAAATCTGTTTTAATAAGGTTCTAGCATGTTTAAGGGTTCGATCAAATTATTCACTTTTCCCTAAGTGTTCTTTGATAAAATTAATGACTACTTACTGGTTATCTTTGGCGATAGTATTTAAATTATTGGTAATACTGCGGCGAAAAATTTTGCTTGGGTCATCAATTAATTGATATGAAATAGATAAAATATCAGCGGGTATTTTGTATTCTGGTAATGCTATAGCCCAAGATAAAGGTGGTCTACTACCTTCACTGGCTAAAAGCCTAACCATATAATGTTGATGTTGGCTCCATAAAAGTATTTAAGTTAATATTTTGTCAATCGCTATTCACTACAACCAATACTCCCTAAAGTGATTTTATTTAATAACACAAAAAGCGCCCTAAGGCGCTATCAATGATGTTTATTCACTAGACCAAGTAACTAATTAAGCATGGCTAATTGCACTTTATATTGTGCTTGCTCTCGCTCAACATACTTACCCCATTGCAAAGCGGTTTTTTTAGTACTGACAAATTGTGATGCTTTTGCAAATGCTGCCAAAGAGCGTTCAAAGCTTTTCACGTTAAAGCTCGCCATACCTACAATTAAATGCATATTAGCGATGTCTTTAACATTTTTCAGGTTACTTTGTGTATGCTCAGCATAACGAGCTAAAGCAAGTTTTGCAGCGTTTATCGCCGCTGGCCATTGCTCATTATTTAAGTAAGTTTGTGCTAATAAAGCATCGTGCTTCCCTGATGGAGTCATGTCGCTAACGCGAATCAACACCTTAATCGCTTTATCATCTTCTTTAGCTGCCAAATAAGCACGAGCTAACATGCTTAGGTTATCTTCATCGGCGAATATACTGCCTTGATCGATAGCATCATCCAACACCGCGGCACTTTTATACGGTGCGCCATGGAATAGATAAAGTTGCGACAAGGTAATAATATCAGTAGCTTTAGTAATATAACCTGCTTGATAAGCCGCTTCCATTACTGCCATTTGTTTATCTTCTTCACCTATTTCGCCATACATACTTGAAAGCTGTAACCAATATTGCGGTTTATCATATAAACGTACTAGTTTTTCTATTACCTTGGTTACTTGCTTAGGCTGTTGCAGCTCATAATAAGTAGCACGTTGTAATGTAAGCCAATTTTCTTTAGGCAGTTTATTTTTAGCTTCAACTAAACTCACTGCTATTTCAATATGCTTCAAGCTATTCACAAAATCTTTGTCTTGAAAATATACTTGTGCAAATAACATTTCTTGATTGCCGGTTAGCGTCTTATCATTAAGATTTCGCCATTGGGTTAAGTAATCAAGCGCTGATTTAAAGTCTTGTTGCTGCATGCTTAATTGCGCTAACGAATAAAGCGTTGAAATGATCAAACTATCAGGAATAGCACTCTCAGCAATAACTTTATTAAAACTATCAATCGCTAATGCTAAATCGTCGTTACCATAATACATAAAACCATAAAAATTAAATAACATGGCGCGTTCATAACTATTTAAACTATCAAGACGCTCTTCTACTTCACCTAACACTTCAAAGCCCTGTATTTTATCACCTTTATCAGCCAGCTGCTGGGCTCGGGCTAACTGTGAATAAACACGATTTCGCATTGCGGGTACTTTTTTACTGGCACGGTAACTTTTTTTATCAGCCTGCGCCGTAACGACATTTTTATTATCCGTATTAGTCGCCGTTTTTTCGGTAGAGGCAAAAACTTTACTAGTCGTAATCATAACCAGTAAAGTAAATAGGGTTGTCAGTAATAAGGCGTTTTTGTTTTTCATAACTGGATCCTTAATTAGCTATTAATAAGTAATTTATAAAAGCTTAAAATAGATTTACGATCAGAGACCACAGAATCTATTTTTATCTTGTGAGTGTTTTAAACTATTAGCCCAAATGGGTTAACCATCAATTTCAAAACTAATTTTGTTTTGTACGCCAGTAACTTCCATCGCTACACCATCAACGACCCGCGGTTTGTATTTAAACTTGGCAACCGCATCAAGTGCTGCTCGGTCAAATACTCCTTCAGGTTTTGCTTGTACTACCACGGCATTACTGACTGCCCCTGTTTTTGTCACAACAAATTCAATAATAACAAAGCCTTCAATGCCACGAGATTGGGCTCGACGTGGATAAATCGCTGCGACCTTAACAATAGGTAAATAATCACCATCACCACTGTCTAAACTCAAACCACCAGATAATCCCATATCTGTTTGAATATCTGCCGCAAAACTACTTTTTATGGCATTAGCATTAGGATTAGATTGCTGCATTTGCGGTGCGTTCATTGGCGGTGGTGGCTCTTTAGGTTTTGCTGGCTTTTGTGGTTTCCGCTCTTTTTTTACAATAGTTTCATCTTGTTTTAAGCGGATAAAATCAAGTACACTACCTTTAGCAGGATCTGTCATTACTTCATTGCCACCAGTAATTAGCTTCTGCATACCCCAAAGTAAAAGGAAAGTCATGCTTAATGCTAATACTCCAGCGATGGCATAACGAGTACCACTACGTACAATTATCTCTTGCGGTATATCTTCCGACATTTGCTGTGACATTTCTTTTGGCATGTCTGTTAACATGTTAAGTCCTTAGCCTATTACTAGGCCTCTTGTGCTGCAATAGATACATCATAAACACCCGCGGCGCGCGCGGAATCCATCACCTTAATTAACGTCTCAGTAGTAGATTTTTTATCGGCTTGAATAACAACAGTACCTTGGGGGTTTTCTGCTTTTAAACGTTCAATATTTGCTTGTACGCTGCGAATATCAACTTTACGTTTATTGATCCAAATATCACCCTTGTCACTGATTGCCACTAAAATATTAGCGCGCTCTTTTTTAACAGCAGTAGCCGCTTCTGGACGATTAACATCAATGCCTGCTTCTTTAACAAATGAGGCGGTTACGATGAAAAAAATCAACAAGATGAAAACTACATCTAGCATGGGGGTCATATCAATTTCTTCTTTTTCATCTTGATCTTGTAACATTTGGTTTAAGTGACGCATAACTAACTCCTACAATTCTATTTTTAAATAACTATTTCATTTCAATGAAATAGTTATTCATTATTAATTTATTGCTTAATGACTAACCGTCAAGCTATCGGCTAGCAACTCAGATTCTTTTTTAGCATTTCGGCGTAACCAGGTGGCAGTAAACACACCCGATAACGAACCAACCATACCTGCCATTGTTGGGATAGTGGCGCGTGATACACCCGATGCCATAGACCTTGCATTACCACTACCTGATATTGCCATTACATCAAACACTTCAATCATGCCGGTTACCGTTCCGAGTAAACCTAATAACGGACACAAGACCACCAATGACTGGATAAGCGCTAAGTTACGATTTAATTTAGTGGTACCACGAGAAATTAACGCGTTGCGTATTTGTTCGCTGTGCCAAGATGTTTGGTCTTTACGACCTTGCCATACACTAATCATGTGTTTTTTTACACTGCGGTAGCTATAAAAAACAAAGACAAAACGTTCAAAAATCAATAACCACATAATGAAGATAACAGCGGCAATCACGATTAATACTTGACCACCGGTATCCATAAACTCATTAATGGCATCGTACATTTCCATTAAGGCAATCATTATTTATGCTCCTTGATCTGCAAGTTCGCGGTTCTGTTCAAGTTCTGCACGCTCAGCTCTTTCAGCAATAAGACCGGTACTTTCTTGTTGTAAAATATTAACGATGTTACGACTACGACCATTTAAGTAGGCAAAGATAAATACCATTGGGATAGCAACAACTAAGCCTAAAACCGTAGTTACCAGTGCTTGAGAAATACCGCCCGCCATAAGCTTAGGGTCGCCAGTACCAAATAAAGTTATCGCTTGAAAGGTATTAATCATACCGGTTACCGTACCAAGTAAACCGATTAACGGTGCTACCACTGAGATGATTTTAATTAAGGTTAGACGTTTTGATAACTTAGGTACTTCTCTTAAAATAGACTCAGATAATTTAAGCTCTAAAGTTTCAGTATCTAGGTTTGGATTGTTATCTTTAACCTGCATAACACGACCCAGCGGATTATCACTAGATGCTATTGATGATTTAAGTTGACGCTCAACTTTCGAGCCAATAACCACTAAGCTAATTAAACGTTCAAGCGCAATAAGTAGGCCAACAAAACCAATCGCTAAAATGATATAACCAACGGGGCCACCTTGGTCTACTCGTTCTTTTAAGTCAGGTGCTTGTACTAATAAACTTAAAATTGAACCACCCGTTGGGTCTAGTGCAAAAGCGGTTGTACTTTGATCTGATGAACGGCTATTAATTAAATCACTGGTAGTCGATAAGTATCGATTAGAAGGTTGTCTAATAAGCTCGGCAACCGTGCCTGTTTCATCAATATATTCTAAATACTTACCATCTGAAATTAAGTTAAAGCCACCAACACGGGTAACTTCAGCATTTTTACGGTCGCCATTGGCTAATACCACTTCACGATTAAACGTGGTAACTTTACCACTTTGTGTCATTTCCCGTTGTAATTCAAACCATAAACGTTCAATTTCGCTAATAGATGCAAGCTTAGAGCTTGAGCCCATACTTTGCGCAAATTCATCTAAAAACTCACCACGCCCTGGTATTTGCGCAGAAATAACTGACGTTTGAAACTTACTACGAGTATCACCTGACACTTGCTGTAAGACACCAAATAATTCTTTTAATTCACCTAAACGTTTATCTAAAGCATCAGCTTTGTTCGCTAAGTTAATTTCATTATCGGCAAAATTTTGTTCAAGCTGTACACTCAGTACTAACGCATTATCACGCTGTAAGCCCATATCATTAAGCATACTTTGCTGTTGATTGACTTTGGCTTTAAATTGGCTTTCTCTTGCTTGGTTTTGCTTAGTTTGCGTTATATTACCTTGCGCTAATTGATTTAATAAATCATCTAGACTCACTGCCTCTTGTGCATAACTAACTGAACTCAAAGAAACTAGCGAAAGTGAAAGTGCAGAAACGGTTAACGCTTTTTTTACTGTACTTTTTATTACACGCTTTATTACATTAGGATAAATAGTCATTATTATTACTCTGCTTGTGTCGATGTTTCGTTAAAAGACACCGGTACCATAATCAAATCAGGTGCTAGCTGTTTCCGGGCTATTCGTAGGGCTTTATTTATACCTAAACGATAATCTTGCGACAGGGCTTGCCACTCGCCGCTTCCTGTTGAAGATTGCTTCCATTCGCCTAAACGGCTACCATCACGTGTTTGGTACACCAAACTGACGCGACCGATACGTAAAAAATCTACATCCATTTTTTTACCATCAATAGGCAAAATGCCACTATACGCTTCAATGGTACGACCGTAATCAACTTCAATTTGATAGGCTTCTAACACACGACGAAACTTCTCAGAAACGGCAATATCAGCACGATTCATCATAGTTTTTAAGTCTTCAACACGCTTTGTCCTTTCACTTGGCAAAAAAGGTACATCCAAGTCAACAAAGCTATCTAACGTACTAATCATACGCGCCATTAATGGTGATATTTGACGTTCAATAACACTGACTTCTTCCATCGAACGAGCTAATTGAGCTAACTCCGCCAATTGGCTATCAAGCTGTGCTTGCATTTGCTGGTTATAAACACTGAGGCCGTCAACTTCTTTGGTGACCACATGAAATTGCTGCAACTTAGTTTGTACTTGGTCAGTAAAACGGTTTACGTTTTGTTGTGACTTAGCAGCAGATTGATTGATTTTCTTTCCTGAATCAACAATGTGCGTTAATTGATCGCTATTAGTTCCAGGGAGTTGCTCTGCAAACGACAGAGATGAAAAAACTAAGCTCGTGGTACTGATACTTAACAACAAACTTGCTTGCGCTAGTTTAGATAACTTCATAGGTTTACCTTCATCGCTAAAAATTGATTATTTTTATGAATAATGTCTTAATGGTTTTACGCAATTGCGTAAATCAATTAAAGCATTAAATGTATGAGGCGAAGTTTACCGAGTAAATGTGACACTTAAACTATAAAAATATGACACTTAAGTTTCATTAATATGTCTGTTTAGTGACAAGCAGTCTCTGGCGGCTGTTTGGGAAGTAGGTTTTAGAAGGTGTTAGCTAAGCTAATAAGGTTACAACAGTGTTTTATCAAAATATTAACGACTTCATCTCAATTAAAAGAATATACCAAAAACTATCTAATCTTGGTCAACCAGCTATTTTAAATAGTTGCATTGAACAAAGGTAATAAACCTCAAAGTATGTATTACCGTGGCGAAATAAGTTATTTAAAACATTTAAATAAAATTAGAGCACATGACCTTGAAATCCAATTAGAAAATACTATTGGTATTAGTATTGGCGAAGTTACTGATTTAACTGACATCGCCATTGAGATGAACCGTAATACTAAGTAACGGTAAAACTGTCTTTTAAAAGAATAATATCAGCTAGCGTTGTATTATTATTTAGTAATTCGTTTGAGTGATTCTACATTAACCGCTTGAGTCACTAACCGCTGTGTTTTCGCTATATTCTTCACTTCAAAGGGGTACAGGTGATCAAAGTAATCAATATTTCATCTTGGAATAGACAAGACAAAATATCGTATTGCGGTACACCATCTATAGTAATAACCCGATAACTTAATATTTTATCTTGCTGGTCTTCTAATAAAAATTCATCACCAATGTCACTATTTTCTAGCACATTAAAATGGCTGTCGTTATGTGCGGATATTACCGTATTTCCGTATTGATTAGGTTTTGCTGAATCGTCAAGACAAATGAGGGTAAACGCCATGACTCGTCCCATCATTAAATTATCAGTAAGATTACTTAATTGAAGGCCATGATATTTATCAAGAGCAAACGCTCTCTTTTAAACATAGGGTGGGTAAATACCGTGATCATCTGTATGCTATTTTTTAGTAACCGACGGCAGTGTTGTTTATCGACCTGAAAATAGCTTAAAAATAGATAAAAATGATTTATTACAAATAGCTTTTATTACCCCAGCGGATGATTTTCATCGATATGTTATCTCAACCAAAGCCCCTGGCTGGGTAACCGCTTATCAGATTGAAACAGAGCAAGGTTAGACTATTGAATTACGACTGCCATTAAGCTTATTAGGAAGCCAATTAAGTTTTGCTATTAGTGATATTGACCAAGATAATAAAAAACAAAAAATCACCTTAGGTACCTCACCGTTTAGAAAAGCAGATCAATTAGGTACAGTTTTATTAACCTCTCCTGAAATTGAAGGTATTTTAAAAGGTTTAGACCATAGTGAATCACGTATATGGGTAGTAGACAAACATGGTCGCGTATTAGCCAAAGCTGGTGATATTAAAAACTCGGATGGAGTTTGGTGGAAAATGACTAAAGCAGAACTTGCTGATACTCGGTATCGCCCACTTCAGCTAAAGTTATTAGCAATATATGATAAAATTTTAACAACACCATCCAAAGATTTTAATGACCAACTTTATGATATTGCCCACTTGCAAGGTAGTCATCTAACAAAGGCACTCAATGGTAAACGCGGTGCGACTTGGCGTTTAACCACAGATAATAAAGCGGTTATTCTCTCTGCTGCTTACCCTATTTACAGTAACGGCGAAGTAAAAGGCGCCGTTATTACAGAAGAAACCACCAATGGTATTAGCACCTTAAGAAATCAAGCATTACAAAGTTGGTTTAAGGTTATTTTGGCGGTGATGGAGCTAGGTACATTTGCTTTGTTTGTTTTTGCATCTCGCACGTCAAACCGAATTCGTGCATTGCGCAACCAAACCGAACAAGCGATTGATGAGCAAGATAAAATAATTCACCCTATTGCAATAAGCAAAGCAACGGATGAAGTTGGCGATTTACAGCCTAGTTTCGCTTTAATGGTACAACGTTTAAGTCAATACACCCAATACCTGCAAGGCATGTCGGCAAGTTTATCAAATGAATTAAGAACGCCAGTAGCCGTGATAAAATCGTCACTTGAATCGTTAGAGCTTGATTTGCCCGCCAGCCAAGATAACGTCTATATGCACAGAGCAAAAGAAGGCGTTAATCGTTTATCGACTATTTTAACCTTAATGAGCGAAGCAACGCGTTTAGAGCAAAGTCTACAAAATACCGAACGGGTAAGTTATGCCATAAACGAAGTTATTTCTGGTTGCGTACAGGGTTATCAGTTAACCCAACCTCAGCAAAATTTTACCCCTATCAATCGATTCATTCGACGATAACTTAAACGCTAATTCTAACGATAATATTAAAGCGAATCAGGTTAATGGTGGACCTAAACTATTAGCGTAACTATTACCATAACTTTCAGATAAGTTACTTGCCAATACCGTCGATTTTTCTACCATAAATACTAATATTGCTATAAAACTAACCGCTAAAAATGATCTCTTTATTTTAATCATTAGTAACATATACCCGTTCCACTTGAAGATGCAGGATTCAGCTGGAATTATAAACGCCTTTAGGCAAGACATTGATTGAAGAGAATAGTTATTCTATTGTCGAAATCAATAACGCAGCATAAAGCGTTTATAAACAAGCCCTTCGGGGAAAACTGAGTAAAACATATTCGTCGTTACATTTGTTTTTAAGGGAGTGACCCTTAACAAAAAAATGTGCCTTGATTATGATTCGCTCAGTTTTCCTAAAACGAGCATCTTCAAGTGGAGCGGGTATAGGTGAGTTATACCAATTACATTAAGTTTGTGATCTTGCTGTGCATAGGAAAAAATACATCAGGGCAAGGCGCTCGATTGAGCAATAGCTGGCTATTGGGATTGAGAGCAACGCTGACATGGAGTATTTTAACCAGCAAAAAATGGGCAGTAATTTAATGGAATTAGTATGATTACCGCTCGCTATGCAAGATCGTTTATTTGATTCAATGGTCTCTGTCCGTAAAGGTAAGCAAGATCCACAACCGCATTTAGGCTTAGGACTCTACATTGCTCAGTTAATTGCCGAATTTCATTTGGGTACCGTTGAACTAGTGAATAATGAGAGCGCTACTGGTGTTGATACCATAGTAACGATTCCTTCCGCAAAAAAATAATATTTACTCTAATCGATGGTGGTTGTGAAAGAGTAATAAAGTTTTATCTCAAGTAGTAAAAGTTTAGCTGAAATTGCTAAAAACCCTCAATCACTTAACATTATAATGATCACTTTATATGCCTTGCTGACGTTAGCTATTGGTTGTTCTTTAGGTCAACTGATAGCCAATTGCGGTTATTGAGTTTGTGTGAAACCATGAACATATTTGGGGATGATTTTAATCGAGATATACTGCTTTTTGTGGGGCTGGTTTAAGCTCATTGCTGCCATCGGTATTTCACACCTTAATGCTAACTAATGCCACATTCGAGACATTAGCTTGTAGACGTTTAAGATTATTTGGATTAGATTTTGTATTGATAAAACCCCATTAAGAGGCTTTTAATTGCTGGCTAAATGTGGAGCGAAGCGGAACCTAGCCAATAAACATAAATTAAGATACTACACTTATTTTTTTTCTGCGAATAACTGATCTTGTAACTTAGCAGGAGCAAAATATGTAAATTTGTTTCCGCTAGATTTATATTTAAGTAAAAGGTTTAGCTTGTATAGTTTATCCAAATACCCCCTTGCGGCTGTGGAACTTACATTATTATCTTGCTCTATTTCTTTTACTGTAAACTCCCTACCCGGGTTTTTTAAAGCTTTAGAAATAATATCAATATGTTGACGCTGAAAATGCTTATAAAAAGATGATTCCGAAAGTTTTTCAACCATACTTCTATTGTCATCAATTCTCTTCTGGATATATGTAGAAAAATCCCCCAATGCATCTATTATTATTTTTAGATTAAATTGCAAAAAGTATGTTAAATCGAGTTCATCTGTTTCTGTTTTTATATATGCCCGACCGTAATCATTTGCTTTCTTTTTAAGGAGTGCTGAAATGGATATATATTGAAAATTTTCATAACCATGTTTAATCGTATACCAATAAAAAAGTGCCCTTGCAGTTCTACCATTCCCATCTAGAAAAGGATGAATATAACCAATCATAAAATGTATAACTATTGCTTTGAATACAGGATGGATATAATCCACATCCTCGTGATTAGTATTGGCATACTTACACAAATCGAGGAGTAATTTTTCGATCACTTTAGCATCAGGGGCACTATGAGTTACTTCGCCTTCAGCATTATTCTTTGCAATTTCAATCTTTTTATCTCTCAACATCCCAGGAATATGATCATTTTCAGAAGTTTTTTCTGTTGCTATTTGGTTAAACTCTTGAATAAATTCAATACTTAATTCCCTATCGAGATTATCAAGTGCAAATTGCATTAAGTTCCAGTTACTCAAAATCATATTTTCGGAGTCATCAACAGGTGCACGACCAGATGAAAGCATTTCCTTAGCAACAGATCTTGTCGTGGCCGCCCCTTCAAGTTGTGCACTTGTAATAGCTTCCTCCATAATTAAGCTCTTAACTAGCATGTGTCTTTTCTGATCACCTGTTAACCCGACATGCTCAACACGGTAAGCTTTTTCAATCATTGGTGGATAGTGATTTAAAGCTACAGGGCTCCAGTAAAAAGGTAAGCCGTATTCCGAAAGCAAGGAGCCGTGTTCATCAAGTGATCTATTAAATTTTAAAGCACACCATGCCCATACTTTTTTGCCTTTGAATTCACTATCAAATCTGTGGTGAAAATCATGCCAATGTAAATACAACCCTTTACTACTAAAACCAAACTTTTTAGCTTTAACAGTTTTTACAAATTCGTATGGCATTTTTCCATAACTATCACACTCCGAAAATGTAGGAGGAACTTGAATGCCATCTATTGTACGTCTTCTAAAATCTGGGATTTGGATAGCATCAGGTTCTTTATTTTCATTTAAACTCACAGTAAACCAACTTTGTTAATAACTTTGCATACAAGCACTATATACTAACAAATGGAGGATTTAAAAGTTATATCGAAACTTATTTAGGTTATGAACAGTTATGATTCATATCTAACATTAGCGGCTATGAGGTATAGCACTAGAAGTTTTGACAAACTCATACTTCAACAACTTAA
>JBKEHN010000033.1:0-22490 GCA_046710905.1 Colwellia sp. | reverse complement strand
AAAAATTGGCTATTCTCAAACACCGCACGCGGTGCTAAGGCGAGTGCCATGCTTTATAGCTTTGTTGAAATAGCCAAAGCCAATGGATTGTTGGTCAATAGCTATTTACAAACCTGCTTAAATGAACTGGCTACAAAGCCAGAGAGCTTAGAACATCTACTGCCTTGGAATATCAAGCAAGGCTAGACGCCATTCCCCATACGCTTACCGACAATGGGTCAAAGAGTTTGTTTATTGGTACAACAATGAGCATCGCCATCGCAGGATCAAATTTGTGACGCCATGCCAGAGACATGAAGGTTTGGATGTTGAGATACTAGCGAAGCGAAAAGTGTTATATCAAACAAAAAGAAATGAGCACCCAGAGCGATGGTCAAAAGAAGAGCTAAACTGGCAGCCAATAGGCGCTGTGGAGTTAAATCCAGAGCAACACAAAGAGGCTGCTTAACAATTTAGGCGGTAACTGTCTTGAAAAATACCGTTTGCCGTTCCTATATTTAAGAGAAAAGCACTCTCTTGGAAATATATTACACAAGCACCTAAACATGATCTCAAAACTGAAAAACCCCTAAAAATTCTATTAAAGCACCTACTGCTAAGTTTATTAGTGAGGATTTAGAATAATACTTGGTCTTTCGATTTAATGGAAAAGCACCTCTGGTCGGGTATAGACAAAAAGATGTATTTTTTTCTATAGTTTGATCATAACTTTATGCTGTATAAGCACTAAAAATATAAGTAACACACGCTCCCCCTGTCAAAGCCTATTTTCGTACAAAATAAAAATAATAAAATTTAAATTTATCATTACAAAAAAGACTTTTAACATGGTAATAACTAACAAAGTAAAGACTAGTAAATGTATGAGTGGCGATATTAAGCATTTAATAAATGATGCTATTCAAAATAAGTTAACTAACTTATCAACAACACTTTCATAAATAAAAGCCCCATTCCCTAAATTATGACTACCTTAGCGATGATCATCAAAAGCTAGTATTAAAAGAAAGTGAAAAGGGCGTTCGTTATGTAACATTTACTTTAAACGATAAGCCTCACCAAATAGCCTTAAAGCTCTACAATAGCAGCGTCACTAACAAACTATACATCACTTGCCTTTACTGCCAAGAACAACGCCAGGGCCTTTACGCTATCAAATACACCTATGCTTGTCGACAATGTATAGGCCTACACTACGTCAGCCAAAGTCAAAGACCACAAAATAAGTTAATGGGGCGAATTAGAAAGCTAAGAAAAGAGCTATGGTTCTATGATTGGCCAAAGTAAATAATATGTTTGAACAAGTTATTTACTGGCCTAAACCCAAATGAATGCGCTGAAAAAAATTTGAGTATAAACGAAATAATATTATCAACCTATAAAAGCAATATTGTCCTAAAGCTATTACTCATATGAAAACAACTTTTGGTAATCATTTTATGGCTGAAAATGTTAATTAAAGGTTTTCCCCTACTCAATAGCTGTTAAATATTGTTAAGGTTAAAGCGGTATACTAAGTTGACCTCAGCGTAAGTAATATTGAATATAATAAAACCCTAATAGTAAATGCTCTCAACACGCAATTTGACTATTGTAGGGCGCTATTTATAACCCTAATATACTAATATTCTGTAATCATCGTTATCCTCTACATATATTTTAGCCTGTTCAATTGAGCCAAAATAATAGATAAGCAATTTACTACGCTTTTCACGTATAGATATAGGAATTTCGAGTTTCTGAATAATCTCAAGCCAGGTTTTAACGAGTGTTAATGGCGGTAGTTCTTGCATAATATCATCCTTGAAAATAATAACCTTAAACACTTTACATTAAATAATTATTCAAATCAAAAACTATAAATAATATCTTAAACTGGTATAAATACTCTACAAATATTAACTAAATTTAGAGCTAAAATAATATTTAACTTCACTACCATTCCCTTGGAATTGTAGTGTGTCGTCATAGCTTGTATATAGTCTAAAATTAAGGAGTAAATGATTATGCCAACTAGTTTCATTGTTAATTATCAAAAATATTGAACAAGTACTTATATTATAAAAAGTGCTAGCGCTCATATAAATACACGCCAGCTTTATGGTAGTGCGATCCAGTAGCAAGTTTAGTATCATCCTCAGCGGTCTTACTGCTAGCATCATTATAGTGATACTCGATCATAATTATTAGTCTATGAAACAAAATGAACTGAAGGTAGTGTGTATGAGACTAACTGTTCTATCGTTGAAATATTGTTTTTAGCAGTATTATTTTGCTGAAAGTCCATATAAGTCGTTTTAAAAAATCAGCTATCACACACTTAATAAAGTCCCCAGTAACTAGGCATCATCAATAATAATAGTAATAACTTCTATATAATTACCGTTAATTGTGTTTTAACACCTAAAAAATCTACTTTATTATATTTATTACTATCGACACTAATAAATAACACCTATAAATATCAAGGAAAAGTTCTCTTATATTAGTTTTATAACCAATAGCATTTATATCAATACGATACTCTTGATTAAGCGTTTAGGTGGCAAAAGGGATTAATAAAGCCAGTAATTCCAAATAATAATTGTCAGCTAATAGTTAAGTATATCTATTAATTACTGTATTTATAATTAAAACAGTCAAATTTTTGTAATACTACGCTATGATTACCAACATTGATCAAAACAGTATATAAATAGATTGTTAAATAAACTATGCCACTTAGTCCATACCGAGTGCCCAACTTTTGATTGTTAAAGACTATTACCAATTAGAAGATAATAATTAGCATTTTCATAGTACTAATAGATATTTTATAACAGAATAACTCATCCATTTTTTAAAAATATTACTACGTCATTTTCTACAAGCGCAATATACCTTGATAAAAAGAGTACTAGTGTGACCAAAATATTTATCAATGTTTAATTATTACTCAATCGTTAGGATAATTAATACTTAAAGTTATTATACTAAGTTAATTAAAAAGTAATTTAATATTAGACACTTATAATGATTTTTATAAAAAACAGCACTAGGCTGGTTTTTTATATCTATATTTTTTATAGATACTATTTAACTTATTTTGGCTAATATTTCTTCAAGTTTAGCTAAGTTATCGTAAGAGATAACCAACTTACCTTTGCCTTTACTATTATGGTTAATAGCAACTTTAGCGCCGATTTTATCTGCTAAGCCTTGTTCCAACGCGATAGTATCAATCGCCTTTTCAACTTTTTCTTTTTCAGCAACAGGGTTTTGAATATTTTTAATTAAACTCTCTGTTTCTCGTACCGTCAGCTCTTTCGTTGCTACAGTTTGCGCTGCTGAAGTCTGTACATCACTTTCTAAGGCTAATAAAGCACGGGCATGACCCATTTCAATATCACCATTTTCTAATAAGGTTTTTACTTCTTCATTTAATTTATTTAACCGTAATAAGTTACTTACCGTAGTACGAGACTTGCCTATAGCAACAGCGACCTCTTGATGAGTTAGCTCAAATTCCGTTAATAAGCGCTCTAATGCCACCGCTTCTTCCATTGCATTAAGATCTTCACGTTGGATATTCTCAATTAATGCAATAGCCACCGCTGACTCGTCAGGCACGTCTTTAACTAAACAAGGAACAATATCAAGTTGTACTAATTTAGCGGCACGCCATCGGCGTTCACCGGCAATAATTTCATATTTACCATCTTCAACCAAACGTACAACAATCGGTTGAATAATACCTTGTGATTGGATAGATAATGATAATTCTTCAATACCTACATCAGACATACCACGACGTGGTTGATACTTACCTGGTATTAACTGTTCAATTGGCAGTTTTAGTAGTTCATTCTCTGTCGCTTTTACGCTGTTACTCGCTTCAGTAATATTCGCTTGTGTTTCTGCACCTAAAACCGCTGGAGATAATAGCGCATCAAGACCGCGACCTAAACGACTAGCGCCTTTACGTTTTACTGTACTCATAATTTTCCTTTGTGCTAGCTGGCAACATTAACCCTAGCTTGCTTGGCTTTTTTAGCCGAATCATTTTTACGTAATACTTCTCCGGCAAGCGCTAAATAAGCTTTCGCGCCCGTTGAAGATTTATCATAATACATCGCTGGTGTACCAAAACTTGGTGCTTCAGCTAAACGAACATTTCGAGGAATTACACTACGATAAACTTTATCACCAAAATGTCGTTTCAATTGCTCAGATACATCATTAGCCAAGCGATTTCGAGGGTCATACATAGTGCGAAGTATGCCTTCAATATGTAATTTATCATTCACTACTGACGTTAACTTAGTAATAGTATCCATGAGTGCTGTTAGACCCTCTAATGCGTAATATTCACATTGCATTGGCACTAGAACGGAATCAGCTGCGGTCATAGCGTTAACGGTAAGCATATTCAATGAGGGTGGACAATCGATGATAATGAAATCATAAAAATCTTTTACTGGCGCTAATGCATTCTTTAAACGCTGTTCACGCGCATACACTTCCATTAATTTAATTTCTGCTGCAGTAACATCTGTATTAGCTGAAATTAAATGATAAAGACCTGACGTTTCTTTAATAACAACATCTTCAACACTTTGCTCTTCAACTAATAATTCATAACAAGTCGCATGAACTTGGTATTTATCAACACCACTCGCCATGGTTGCATTACCTTGCGGATCTAAATCTACTAATAAAACTTTGCGCTTTGTCGCTGCCAACGAGGCAGCTAAATTAACCGCGGTTGTCGTTTTACCCACACCACCTTTTTGGTTTGCAATTGCTATTATTTTTCCCACAAGCGCCTCTATTTTTATCTAGACCAATGATATTAAATTTATTATCAACTCAGAGCTATATTAGTAAGCTTAGAATAAGAAAAATCAGTTAAACATAGTTAGTCTATTTTTTATTAATTTTGTGCAGTTATTAGTTTGCTAAATAAGCTCCCAAAGGGCGAGTATAAAGAGAAATATATGCTACGTTACTGATTTTTGATAAGTAAATAACAATTATTATCAATCAATGCATTACCTCTAAGCCTTTTAATTCTCGCTGAGTAGCTAATAACTTAATGTACTTGATATTAATTACTAGTACGATTTTTTCAGCACTATCACATGGCGTTCACCAATCAGCTCAGGCACGGTAATCTCATGACTTGCTACTAAAGTAATATTTTCAGGTAATTGTGATATTTCATCCAGAGGATATCGCCCTTTAAGTGCAAAAAATTGTCCTTGTTCAGTGGTAATTAAATGCTGACACCAACTTACCATATCATTTAGGGAAGAGAAGGCACGACTTAATACGCCATCAAAAGGCAGATCACCTTGGTAATCTTCAACTCTTGCTTTAACTGGTGTGACATTAGGGAGTTTTAATTGAAAAACTACTTGTCTAAGAAAAGTGATACGCTTACCTAAACTGTCTAATAAGATAAAATTTCTTTCTGGATATAAAATAGCTAATGGTATGCCGGGTAAACCTGGACCAGTACCTACATCAATAAAGTTTTCACCTGTAAGTACTTCACCCACCATTAAACTATCCATAATATGCTTAATTAGCATTTCACTAGGATCGCGAACAGATGTTAGGTTATAAGCTTTATTCCATTTGTTGAGTAACTCAACGTATTGAATAAGTAAATCGATTTGTTCTTCAGATACGACTAGCTGCGTTTTACTAATCAGTGTCGATAATTGCTGTGTTAAAGTCATTTTTTTAGATGAGTTGGTAATTAGTGTTAATGACCAACTCGTACCTGGCTATCGCTTTTACGCTAATTTACGTAAAAGACCGTGTTTTTTTAAGTAGACTAATAATAACGAAATTGCTGCTGGAGTAATACCAGAAATTCTCGAAGCTTTACCAATAGTTTCCGGACGAGCGTCTTTTAGTTTAGCAACAACTTCATTAGAAAGGCCTGAAATTTGCTGATAATCAAAATCAGCCGGGATCAGAGTATCTTCATTACGTTTTTTCTTGGCTATTTCATCAAGCTGTCTGTCGATATAACCCGCGTACTTAGTTTGAATCTCAATTTGCTCAGAGGCTTGCTTATCTTGTATCGCTGGTCCTAAACCTTCGATCTTCATTAGATCGGTATAGTTTACTTCTGGACGACGAATTAAATCTTCTAAACTCGCTTCTTTACTCATTGGTGTTTTCAGCAAAGCATTAATTTGTTCTATTTTTGTATGATCTTTTTGTACCCAGGTAGATCGTAGGCGTTGACGTTCAAGTTCAACGTTTTCCATCTTCTCATTAAATCGCTGCCAGCGAGCATCATCAACTAAACCAATTTTACGACCTGCTTCTGTTAAGCGTATATCTGCATTGTCTTCACGAAGCAATAAACGGTACTCCGCGCGAGAAGTAAACATGCGATAAGGTTCTTTAGTGCCTAGTGTTGCTAAATCATCAATTAACACACCCATGTAAGCTTGATCACGACCCAAGGTAAATTCGTCACGTTCTTTAACTCTATTAGCTGCGTTAGCACCAGCAATAAGACCTTGTGCACCAGCTTCTTCATAACCGGTAGTACCATTAATTTGACCCGCAAAATATAAATTCTGCACAAATTTGCTTTCTAAACTCTGTTTTAAATCACGAGGATCAAAATAGTCATATTCAATGGCATAACCTGGACGAGTAATAAAAGCGTTTTCAAAGCCTTTAATTGAACGGACTAAATTCATTTGTACATCAAAAGATAAACTAGTTGAAATACCGTTTGGATATACTTCGTGAGTAGTTAGTCCTTCAGGTTCAACAAATATTTGATGTGAATTTTTATCTGCAAAACGAGTAATTTTATCTTCAATAGATGGACAGTATCTTGGGCCTACGCCTTCAATTACACCAGTATACATTGGAGAACGATCTAAACCGTCACGAATGATCTGGTGAGTTTGTTCGTTAGTATGGGTGATATAACAAGAAAGCTGTTCCGGATGATCAGCAGATGATCCCATAAAAGAGAATACTGGCCGAGGTGTATCACCGGCTTGTTCTTCCATAACAGAAAAATCTAATGATCGTGCGTCAAGTCTCGGTGGAGTACCTGTTTTTAAACGATCCATTCTAAAGGGCATATCTTTCATTTTTGCAGCGAGATTTACGCTTGCAGGATCACCTGCTCGACCACCTTGATAATTATTTAAACCAATGTGGATCAGTCCTGAAAGGAAAGTTCCTACCGTAAGCACTACCGTTTTAGCTTCAAATTTAAGGCCCATTTGCGTCGATACACCAACTACGCGATCGTTTTCAAGGATCAAGTCATCGCATGGTTGTTGGAAAATAGTTAAATTTTCTTGGTTTTCCAGAAAGTTACGAACGTAGTTTCGATATAAAACCCTATCTGCTTGAGCTCGAGTTGCTCTAACCGCAGGGCCTTTGCTTGAATTTAAGGTTCTAAATTGAATAGCACTATGATCAATGGCCGTTGCCATTAAACCACCAAGTGCATCAATTTCTTTAACAAGATGCCCCTTGCCAATGCCGCCAATGGCGGGGTTACAAGACATTTGGCCTAGCGTGTCAATGTTATGAGTTAACAACAACGTTTTGCAGCCCATACGCGCAGCAGCAAGTGAGGCCTCGGTTCCCGCATGACCACCACCAACAACAATTACGTCATAAGACTCTTGATACCACATAAAATAACAATCCCGCTTGGTTAAAATTAGTTAAAGTTTCTATTTGAAAATAAATTGCAAAATTTGCAAGACTCAAAAATTAGGAAACGTATTTTAGCGCTTTTTTCTCTTCAGGGATACGATCAAATTGGTAAAAATGATCGGGGCTGATCTTTAATATATAAAAAGAGATCTTTAGAAAGATCTTGTTATTATTACTTATTAGGATCGTTTTTTTCTGTGGGTAAGTACTTTTTTATTATATTTATTAATAACTAACGACAATGATAAGACTGTGTTCAACCTTTGATCAACCAGCGAATAAGCTTTGATCAAAACAGCTAGTTATCCACAAGGCGTTTAAAATGTTTTTTAATCCACTGAATAATAATAGAAAATTAACGGGTTATTAACTGTTTTACCCACAATAGTAAATAAATAGATCGAAAACTGTGTATAACTTATGGGTAAGTGATCATCTTAGACCGAAAGTAGATCGCTATTTGTACGGATCCACTGCGGAACAAGATCTTCAGGATCTATATCTTCTGACATATCAAAGGTTTTAACAGTAGCTAACTCAATGCAACCCATTGAAATTAAAAGTTTTGATAGTTCTTTAGCTGCTTTGCAAAAAGTATCATAGTTAGAATCACCTATCCCTATGGTTAAAAAATTAACCGTGGATAGATCTTGTGCACAATGACTTAGATCACTAACAAATTGCTTGATGTTGTCAGGGTAGTCACCAGCGCCATGTGTTGAGGTACAAATGATCCAAAGTGGACTTTTGGGGGAATCACTGTGCTTTTTTTCTTCGATATTAGTAGAAAAAGTATTATTGAGGATGCTATTAAGATCCGGTTTTAAGTGAATATCAACCTTATAATCAAGATCAATTAGGGTTTCTTCACAAGCTTCTGCTACATATTCTGTGCCACCGAGCATGCTTCCAACGATGATTTGAATCGCGGTCATAGAGGTTCTCTTTAGTTTATAAGGGGAAATTTATAGTACATATTCACCCTATTGTATTACTTAATAACGGATAAAAATAAGTTTTTCGATCGAATATAATAACTATATTTACTTAGTTTTTATTTAGTTATTTTTTGAATTAGTAATACCAATTCTATTAAGTTTATGATCTTATTGTGCACAGGGAAAATAAATCAGGGCAGGCGCTCTCAATCCCAATAGCTGGCTATTGGGATTGAGAGCAACGCAGACATGGAGTATTTTAACCCGCACAAGAGGGCAATGAATTAATGGAATTGGTATCATATTTATTAGTGTGGAATAATAAGTTGTAGCTACTGTAATGAGGATTAATATGCAGGAATTTTTGGTGGCAACAACAGAGGTAGATGGCTTACCTCTGTTTATTTTAATCGAAAGGGATATGAATACGGACTATTTACCAATACAAAAAGAGCTAAATATTTTACCTAGCAAGTCATCACTGGTGAACTCACCAGTGATTTGATCTAACTCTTGCTGACAAATACGCAGTTCCTCTGCCAATATTTCACCTGCAACGTAAGATTCAAGTTGGTCTAATCCAACCAGCAAATGCTGATAGGTATTCTCTAGTGCCACTAAGTGACGTCTTCTTGCCATAAACCCACCCTCTGTACTACCTTGGTAACCCATAATCGTTTTTAAGTGCTCTTTAAGGCTATCGACGCCTTTACCAGTCTTTGCTGACAAAGTAATAATGGCGTGTTGTGTGCCATCAGTATCAGTAAACTCGGTAAATCCTGTTTTGGCATCATTTACATCGGCTTTATTTCTGATCAGCGTTAGGCCTATGTTATCTGGTAGTTTGGCAAAAAACTCAGGATAGTAATCTTTAATGTTTTGCTCATCTTCTAAGATACTGTGATCTTCACTGGCATCTACCATTAATAACACACGATCAGCTTTATTGATTTCTTGCCAAGCGCGTTCAATACCAATTTTCTCAACGACATCATCACTGTCTCGTAATCCTGCGGTATCAATTATATGCAATGGCATGCCATCGATATGAATTTGTTCAGCAAGTACATCACGAGTTGTACCGGCGATATCAGTAACTATTGCAGTTTCTCTACCACTTAATGCGTTTAATAAGCTAGATTTACCGGCATTAGGGCGGCCGGCAATGACTACTCGCATCCCTTCACGAATAATACTGCCTTGCTGTGCTTGTTTACGCACATCTTCTACTTTATTAATAATAGTTTTTAAATCAGTTACTACTTTTTTATCGGCTAGAAAGTCAATTTCTTCTTCAGGAAAATCAATGGCAGCTTCGACATACATACGTAGGTGAATAATACTTTCGACCATTTCATTGACGAGCTTTGAAAAATCGCCTTGTAAAGAGTGCAGGGCAGAGCGTGCTGCTTGCTCTGAACTTGAGTTAATTAAATCAGCAATTGCCTCTGCTTGGGTTAAATCGAGTTTGTCATTTAAAAAAGCTTGTTCACTGAATTCACCAGGTTTAGCCATAATGACTTTAGGTAACGCCAGTATTGATTTAAGCAGCATATCTAAAATAACGGGACCACCATGGCCCTGAAACTCAATAACATCTTCGCCAGTAAATGAGTTAGGTGCTTTGAAATAGATGGCGATGCCCTGATCTAATACCTGTGATTTATCAGGGGATGTGGTATCTAAGAAAGAGAGGTATTCAGCTTTTCTTACTTCGGGTAATTTTCCTAAAATAGCTTGAGCAACATTTTTGGCTTCTGGGCCCGATACTCTAATAATACCAACGCCACCACGTCCTGGTGCTGTGGCTTGTGCGGCTATTGTTGTTTTGTAAGAAATTGAGGTCATGGCTAGGTAATTACTTTAAAATTCGAATGACGACTATTTTACTGTATTTGCCCACAAATGCCTAAAACTTAACTCCCTAAAACGATAAAGGCGATTACTGTATTATCAGTAATCACCTTTTTTTATTCTGTGAAGTAAACTACTTGCAGATTTTACCCTGCTGTTGCTTCTTTTTTCTTGGCTATGCCAGCAAAAATAACTTTCATTTGTGCAATAGAAATCAAGTTACTCACTAACCAGTAAAGTACTAAACCAGAGGGGAACCAAGCCATGAATATTGAGAATACTACCGGCATGTATTGCATTATTTTTTGCTGCATTGGATCTTGTATTGTCATAGGTTGCATTTTTTGCATAACATACATACTTGCACCCATAAGTATAGGTAACACAAAGAATGGATCCATTGCTGATAAATCTTGAATCCAGAATACAAACGGTGCGTGACGTAATTCAACACTTTCTAAGAATACCCAGTAAAGCGCTAAGAAAATAGGCATTTGAAGTATTAGTGGTAAACAACCGCCTGCGGGGTTCACTTTTTCTTTACGATACATTTCCATTGTCGCTTGTGACATTTTTTGTCTGTCATCACCAAAGCGTTCTTTTAATTGTGCCATTTTAGGCGCTAAGTCACGCATTTTAGCCATTGAGGTATATTGCGCTTTAGTTAATGGATACATAGCACCTTTAACTATCAACGTGATGATAATAATAGCTACACCCCAGTTAGAAAAAATCGACTGGATTTGCAGTAGTAACCAAAATAGTGGTTTACTAATCATCCATAAGAAACCGTAATCAATAGTTAAACCTAAACCGTCAGAAATTTCATCTAGTGCATACTGATCTTTAGGACCTACATAAAATATTGCAGATGTTGAACCTTGCTGACCTGCATCAATGATAACTGCAGGAGCTTTAAAGCCAATAACGGCTTCAAAATTATTACTATACGTTGTATAAAGTTGGTTACTATCTTCAGCTTTTGGAACCCAAGCGGAAACAAAATAATGCTCAAGCATTGCTACCCAACCACCAGCAGTCACCTTAGTTAAGTTTGCTTCTTTAATATCGTCAAAATCATATTTTTCGTAACGATCTTCTGTTGTTGAGTAAGCTGAACCGCGGTAGGTTGGTAACATACCACCACCTGATTCTACAACTGTTGATTGTTTAAGCTGACCATACATTTGTACAGAAATACTGTTAGCTGTGTTGTTATCTATTAAGTATTTTACATCAACGCTGTAGCTATTTTTACTAAAGGTAAAACGTTTAGTTACTGTCATACCGCTAGCATCATGAAAAACTAGATCAATACTTAAATTGTCATTAGTTAACTCATAATTTTTTTGTGTACTGGTATAAATTGGGCGACCTTTAATTATGCGGTCAATACCGTTAGTGCCGGTTAAACCACTTTGAGCAATATATTTTTGACTTCCATTTTGCATTATTGTATATGGAATACCATTACCTTGCTCGGTATCGTAATTAAGTAATTTAGCTTCAACTATGTCACCACCTTGACTATTAATTTTCAATATTAATGTATCAGTGGTAACTGTGATTAATTTAGCAGTAGTATTGGTTGATTTTACTGAACTTACTTGAGCATCTGAAGATTCAGGCACGAAGTCTGAGTTAGCATTTTCAGTTGACTGTTTCTGGTTAATACTTGTTTGTTGAGGAACTACGGCATTTTGTTGTTGCCATTGACTAAACAGTAAGTAGGTAACAACCATAAGCGCAATAAAAAGTAGACTGCGTTGGGATTCCATAAAATTTACTTCTCTTCTTTGTTGGCAGGGGAATATTATCCCGTGCATAATTTAAATTTGATAAGTGCGTGGCATATTAATATAGGTGCGCTTAATAACCAACTATCTTTTAGTCTAGGTAGGCTATTTAACCTTAGATCGGTTTAATAAATCACTTTTAGTTACTTATTTGTAAAATTCATTAGTAACAGGCTAGCTATTGATATGAATAATTCATCTTGAATTAATAAAAAGTATTAGGTTGTGAGGTACATAATTATATTTACTCACATTTAAATACGGAGATATTATCTTAGTCTGATTTGATGTTATTTGTTTTTTTTATAGGAGGAACAGCATCTTCGCCGCCCTTATTGAGTGGGTGACATTTTAACATACGTTTACCTGCTAACCAGCCACCTTTCATTATTCCAAAACGATTAATAGCTTCTGTTGCATAAGTAGAACAGCTTGGAAAAAATCTACAATTAGATCCTAGTAACGGACTAATAAAGCGTTGATAACCTTTTATACCGGTTATTACTAGTTTTTGTGGCGCTGAATTATTTTTCGCCATATATTCTCTAATTCCTGATTTATCGTCTTGTTATCAAGTTCATCAATACCAGATTTTACCATAACGACTACATCGATAGCAGGTAAATTATCTTGATTTAAGCGAAAGCTTTCTCTTACCTGTCTTTTAACACGATTACGTTGTACAGCAAGTTTTACTCGTTTTTTAGCAATAGCTAAGCCTAAACGGTTTTTGGCAACTGAGTTATGTTTATCAGATATGAGAGTATGAGGTTTAGTTGTTACTAATAAAGTAAAGTGGCGAGAGCCAAAGCGGATAGGTTTAGAAAAAACCGCTTTAAAATGACCAGGAGTCAACAAACGTGACTCCCGATTAAATTTGTAAGTAGTCATAGTCAGACTACCTTATATCAAACATTGTAAACAAGGATTGATACTATGCGCTAAGACGAGCACGGCCTTTTGCACGACGACGAGCTATTACAGCACGTCCGTTTTTAGTTGCCATACGAGCACGAAACCCGTGGTTACGCTTACGCTTTAATACGCTAGGTTGAAATGTTCTTTTCATTACGCTAATCCGTCGGTTGTTGTTGCCCTGGCAAAACAGCCTATTGAGCACACATCTAAAAAATGAGGACGAATATTAATGCTTAGTGAGATAATTGTCAATCCTTTATGTCTGCTATTTTCATAATGATCCTTGTATTTTTACCTATGTTTCTTGTGATCTTTACTGGTATTGCTAATGATATTCACAGTTTTATCACAATAGGGTTTTATTATCTAAATAACTAATTCAGTTAAATGCAGGTTTAAAGTGTCATAGCCTGATAAATGACCTACTTATTTTTCTTAAAATTTGTTGCTTTTAGTTATTTTTAACAGTTACTTAGAGTTATTCAATCAAAAAATAATTATAATAGTCAAAAGTCAATATTGCACTTGTGGATAACTCAATAGATAATGGCCCTCAGAAAAATAATAACCTAGTTACTACTGGAGTTTTGGTTGGATCATTCACCTTGGCAAAGATGCCTATCTGTTCTACAAGAAGAATTGCCTGCTCAGCAATTTAGTATGTGGATCCGACCGTTACAATGCGTCATAAATGATAATGTTATGACCTTATATGCTCCGAATCGCTTTGTTCTAGATTGGGTTAGAGACAAATATGTTAATCGTATAAATGAACTTCTTACTATTGACGAACCAAGTAATCCATTATTACTGCGTTTTGACGTGGGTAGCAAACCAATAGCTAATAATTCTATTACGACTAATTCAACCACGAAAAGTAATAGTGGTAACGAGTCAATGTTTTCTAAAGCGACTTCTTCCCCTAAAGCTGCTGAGCCAGAAAGTAATATTCCTAAAAAAACTAATGTGCGATTAAACTACACCTTCGAAAATTTTGTAGAGGGCAAGTCTAATCAACTTGCTCGTGCAGCGGCTTCGCAAGTTGCCGATAATCCAGGGACAGCTTATAACCCGTTATTTATTTATGGCGGCACTGGTTTAGGTAAAACGCATTTATTACATGCTGTTGGTAATGGAATTTTACTCAATAAACCGAATGCTAAAATTGCTTATATGCATTCAGAGCGTTTTGTGCAGGATATGGTTCGAGCATTACAAAACAACGCTATGGAAAAATTTAAGCAATACTACCGAAGTGTCGATGCTTTACTTATTGATGATATTCAATTTTTTGCAGGTAAAGAACGAACTCAAGAAGAGTTCTTTCATACGTTTAACGCACTTCTTGAAGGTAATCAACAGGTTATACTAACGAGTGATCGATATCCTAAAGAAATTAATGGTGTTGATGATCGATTGAAATCTCGATTTGGTTGGGGCTTAACCTTAGCAATAGAACCGCCAGAACTTGAAACGCGTGTAGCAATATTAAAACGTAAAGCTGAAGAAAGTCAGATTAATTTGGCTGATGAAGTTGCTTTCTTTATTGCTAAACGTCTTCGATCTAATGTTCGCGAGTTAGAAGGGGCTTTAAACCGTGTTATTGCCAATGCTAATTTCACTGGTCGTGCTATTACTATCGACTTTGTCCGCGAAGCATTACGAGATTTACTCGCCTTACAAGATAAATTAGTTACTATAGATAATATTCAACGAACGGTTGCTGAATATTATAAAATTAAAATAGCTGATCTGTTATCAAAACGACGAAATCGCTCTGTTGCTCGACCTCGCCAAATAGCCATGGCATTATCTAAAGAGTTAACGAATCATAGCTTGCCCGAAATTGGTGATGCATTTGGTGGTAGAGATCATACCACTGTTTTACATGCCTGCCGTAAAGTTAAGTCTTTACGTGAAGAAACGCATGATATAAAAGAAGATTATTCAAATTTAATTAGAACACTTTCGTCTTAACTTTTAATTTTAATTTGTAAAGCAATACAAAAATAATAACACAAGCACTTAAGTAGGTATCAAAATGAAGTTTTCACTGAACAGGGAATTATTACTTAAACCATTATTATTGGTTTCTGGTGCAGTTGAACGCAAAAGTACTTTACCCATTTTGAGTAATATACTTTTTGAAGTAAGTGGTCATTCACTTACCCTGACCGCTACTGATTTAGAACTTGAAATGGTTGCTTATGCAGAAGTTCAGAATCAAGGGGAAGACGGTAATATCACTATTCCCGCGCGTAAGCTTTTAGATATTTGTAAAAGCTTACCAGAAAATTCTTTGATTTCTTTTGAAGTTATTGACGAGTCTATTAAGTTATCTTCGGGTCGTAGTCGATACTCTCTTTCCACCTTACCCGCGGTTGATTTTCCTAATATTGAAGAGTGGAAGGGGGATGTAGAATTTCAGTTATTAAAATCAGAATTCTTACGTCTAATTGAAAGCACTCATTTTTCAATGGCTAACCAAGATGTTCGTTACTACCTTAATGGTATGTCTATCGAAAGTGAAGGCAACGAAATTAGATCTGTTGCAACCGATGGCCATCGTCTAGCCATTTGTAAAATATCAAATGAATCGTTAGCATTACCAGCGAGACAAGTTATTGTTCCGCGTAAAGGTATACTGGAAATAATTAGACTGCTCGCGCCGGTTGAAGAATCAGTACAGATATTCTTAGGCTCTAATCATATTCGTGTTATTGATACTGAGTTTTCTTTTACCAGTAAGTTGGTTGATGGTCGTTTCCCTGATTATCGACGAGTACTACCTCGCAATGGTGACAAAATTTTTGAAACCAATAAAGATGCACTTCGTCAGGTTTTATCACGTGCTTCTATTTTATCTAATGAAAAGTTTAAAGGCGTCCGCTTAAACTTCTCTGATACTAACTTGAAAATCACCGCTAATAATCCAGAGCAAGAACAAGCCCAGGAAGAGATTGAAATCAACTTTCCTTATGGAGATCTAGAAATTGGTTTTAACGTTAGTTATGTTCTTGACGTTTTAAGCGCTATCAAAGATGAAAATGTTAAATTTACTTTAGCCGATGCCAATAGTAGTGTAGTTATTGAAGGTAGTAACAATGGCGAAGCGCTTTATGTTGTTATGCCGATGCGTTTATAGTTTATAGTGAATAGGTACTTTTTTACTGATGAGTGTTGCTAGGCTTACTACGTATAACTTTAGAAATTTAATATCTGTTGCTATAGATTTACATCCAAAACTCAATTTTTTTGTTGGAAATAATGGCAGTGGTAAAAGTAGCTTACTTGAAGCTATATTTTTTCTAGGTCATGGTAAGTCATTTCGTACCAGTAAAGTAGAACATCTTGCAAGTTACGAGACAGATAATTTTGTTGTTAGTGTTAAAGATGTAAACGATTTACAACTAGGCTTAAGTAAAAACTTACAATCAGGTGTTACGCTTATTAAAATAAATGGTGAACGTCATGCGCGTTTATCTGAGTTAGCTAAAAATATTGCAGTACAAATTGTCACGCCAGAAAGTTTCAAATTGTTTTTTGGTGGACCGAAAGAGCGTCGTCGTTTTGTAGAGTTAGGTATGTTTCACGTGAAACATGATTCAACCAAGCAATGGCGTGAATTCAATAGAGTACTTAAGCAACGTAATGCTTGTATAAGGCATAATTTAGATAAAACGACATTTGATTATTGGACTGCCATGTTTTGTCAACTTTCAGAAGAAGTTGCTGATGTTAGAAATGAATATATAACTAACTTAATTGTTGAATTACCTTATTGGTTAGAACTATTATTACCGAGCATTGCTGATAAGGTTACCGTACAGTACTTACAGGGTTGGCCACAGAAAAAAAGTTTAATTGATTCATTAAATGATAGCCATGAAAGGGAACAAGCTTTTGGTTATAGTATTTATGGAGCACATAAATTTGATGTAAAATTCCTCATTGCCAAGCAGGCACTAGAAAGTCAGCTTTCAAGAGGACAACAAAAGTTGTTTTTACTGGCCTTAACATTTGCACAAGCTAAATTAATTGCAAGAGTTAAACGAGTAAAACCAATTTTACTTATTGATGACATAGGTGCGGAATTAGATGCTAATTCTAGGCAATCTTTGTCAACAGCGTTAAGTGTTTTGGATTGCCAAGTAATTATTACGGCAATAGAAGAGGGTGTATTACAACCTTTTATTACTAACGACTTAGTTATTGATAAAGAGAGTAGTAAAAATAAATATCATATGTTTCACGTGGAACATGGTGGTATATTACCTGTGAATAATTCAGTTAAGATTGAGTAGGCAAAAACTATGACAGTAGAAAATGAATATAGCTCGGCCAGTATTAAAGTACTAAAAGGGCTTGATGCAGTACGAAAAAGACCTGGTATGTATATAGGTGACACGGATGATGGCACTGGTTTACATCATATGGTTTTCGAGGTGCTAGATAACTCAATCGATGAAGCATTAGCAGGACATTGCTCTGAAATTATAGTAAAAATCCATTTAGATGGCTCAGTATCAGTACAAGATGATGGTCGTGGTATACCCACTGAAATTCATCCTGAAGAAGGTATTTCTGCAGCTGAAGTTATCATGACGGTGTTACATGCTGGTGGTAAGTTTGGTGGTGAAGATTCTGGATATAAAGTATCTGGTGGTTTACACGGCGTTGGTATTTCAGTAGTAAATGCCTTAAGTGAAAAACTCAAATTAAACATTCGCCGTGATGGTAAATTGTTTGAACAGTTTTATCACATCGGTGTAGCAGAGGCGCCACTTGCTGAAGTTGGTGTGAGTGATAAAACAGGTACAGAAGTTAGATTCTGGCCAAGTACAGATACCTTTACTGATGTTTTATTTCATTATGAAATATTAGTAAAACGAATTCGAGAATTATCATTTTTGAACTCTGGCGTATCAATTAGATTAATTGATGAGCGTGAAGAAGGCAAAGAAGATCACTTCCAGTATGATGGCGGTATTCAGGCATTTGTTGATTATTTAAATACTAACAAAACTGCTGTAAATGAAGAAATATTCTATTTCGATCTAGAACGTGAAGATGGCATTGTTGTTGAAGTTGCAATGCAGTGGAATGATGGTTTTCAAGAGAATATCTATTGTTTTACTAATAATATTCCACAGCGTGATGGTGGTACTCATTTAAGTGGTTTTAGAACAGCACTAACTAGAACGTTAAACTCTTATATGAATAAAGAAGGTTTAAATAAGAGTAAAAAAGGTGGTACAACTGAAACCAGCGCTACTGGTGATGATGCACGTGAAGGCTTAACAGCTGTTATTTCGGTAAAAGTTCCTGATCCTAAGTTCTCTTCACAAACAAAGGATAAATTAGTTTCATCAGAAGTTAAAACAGCTGTTGAACAAGCGATGGGCGAAAAATTAGGTGAATACCTATTAGAAAATCCTTCAATTGCACGTACCATTATCATGAAGATAGTTGATGCAGCAAGAGCACGTGAAGCGGCTCGCAAAGCGCGTGAAATGACTCGTCGTAAAGGTGTTTTAGATATTGCTGGTTTACCAGGTAAATTAGCAGATTGTCAGGAAAAAGATCCTGCCTTATCTGAAATATATATTGTCGAAGGAGACTCTGCTGGTGGCTCAGCCAAGCAGGGACGAAATCGTAGAAACCAAGCCATATTACCATTAAAAGGTAAGATTCTTAACGTTGAGAAAGCACGTTTTGATAAGATGATATCTTCTCAAGAAGTGGGTACGTTAATTACAGCGTTAGGTTGTGGTATTGGCCGTGATGAATATAATCCAGAAAAACTTCGTTATCATAGTATCATTATTATGACCGATGCCGATGTCGATGGTTCACACATCCGTACTTTGTTACTGACTTTCTTCTATCGTCAAATGCCAGAAATTATGGAACGTGGTCATATATTTATCGCACAGCCGCCTCTTTATAAAGTTAAAAAAGGCAAGCAGGAGCGTTATATTAAAGATGATGATGGCTTAACAGAATACTTAACAACACTTGCACTTGACCATGCTGCTATTCATGTTAATGAAGATGCACCAGCAATTTCAGGTGCTGCTTTAGAGCAGTTAGTAAACCAATTCCGTAAAACGAAGGATGTTATTAAACGCTTATCTAGACAGATACCAGCAGATATCCTAGAAAAAATGATTTATAGCAGTACTATTACCGCAGAAGACTTTACTGATGAAGCTAAAGTGAATGCTTGGGCAAAGAACCTAATTACTCAACTTGAGAACCAAGACAGTAATGGTTCAATCTATAAGATTGAAGTGAAGCATAATCCAGAGCGTAATATCTACTTTCCTAACTTTATTGTAAGAAAGCATGGTATTGATAAAGAATATCATTGTAGTCATGAGTTTATACAATCAAAAGAATTTGCATCGATTATGACATTAAATGCAGCTATTAATGATTTGATGGAACAAGGCGCTTACGTTAAGCGTGGTGAGAAAGTTAATCCAGTAACTAACTTTGAAGATGCCTTAGAGTGGCTAATGGCAGAGTCGAAACGTGGTCAATACATACAACGTTACAAAGGGCTAGGTGAAATGAACCCAGAGCAACTTTGGGAAACGACTATGGATCCTGATACACGACGTATGTTACAAGTAACCATTGAAGATGCTATCGCAGCTGATCAATTGTTTACTACTTTAATGGGCGATCATGTTGAACCACGTAGAAAGTTTATCGAAGATAACGCCTTAAAAGTTTCAAACCTTGATATATAGTAATTATTAGGTACTAAATAAAATGCCCGGTCTCCATATCCGGGCATTTTTGTAGGATAAATACTCTAATAAAGTTATAATTAGTAAAAGTATAATATGGCAAATAATAGGAAAATAAATATTAGTACTATTCTTTGTTCAGTTAAACAAGACAAAAGTGAATACCATGACAACTTATAATAGTAAAACTTTTCAAGGTTTAATCTTGCAACTACAAGACTACTGGTCACGTCAAGGTTGTGTAATCGTACAGCCACTTGATTTAGAAGTTGGGGCTGGAACATTCCATCCAATGACTTTCTTACGCTCTATTGGCCCTGAGCCTATGAGTAGTGCCTACGTACAGCCTTGCCGTCGTCCTACTGATGGTCGTTATGGTGAAAACCCAAATCGCTTGCAGCACTATTATCAATTCCAAGTGATGTTGAAACCATCGCCAAAGAATATTCAGGAACTTTACCTCAACTCATTAAAAGAGTTAGGTATAGACCCACTTGTCCATGATATACGTTTTGTGGAAGACAACTGGGAGTCACCAACATTAGGTGCTTGGGGTTTAGGTTGGGAAATCTGGTTAAATGGTATGGAGATCTCTCAATTCACCTACTTCCAACAAGTGGGTGGTTTAGAGTGTACGCCCGTTACCGGTGAAATTACTTACGGACTAGAGCGCTTAGCAATGTATATCCAAAATGTAGATAGTATTTATGACTTAGTCTGGGCTGATGGCCCATTAGGCACTGTTTATTATCGCGATATATTCCATCAAAATGAAGTAGAGCAATCTACTTATAACTTTGATCACGCCGATGTAGACGCGCTATTTGTACACTTTGATCAATGTGAAAAAGACAGTCAAAAATTAATTGAAGCTAATTTACCACTACCAGCTTATGAGCAAGTAATAAAAGCATCACACGCTTTTAACTTACTTGATGCACGTCATGCTATATCAGTGACTGAACGCCAGCGTTACATTTTACGTGTACGAGCTTTATCAAAAGGTGTTGCACAAGCTTATTACCAAAAGCGTGAAGAGCTTGGTTTCCCATTATGCAAAAATAGTGAACGTAAAAATAATAAAGCCAGCACTAACGAAACGTTAGCTAAAGGAGAGAAATAATGACAACAGAAACACTCCTTATTGAACTTGGTACTGAAGAGTTACCACCTAAATCTTTAAAAACATTAGCGACTGCCTTTTATGACAACATTAAAAGCCAGCTTGATGCTCATGGTTTAGCGTATAGCGATATTAAATGGTTTGCGACACCTCGTCGTTTGGCTATTCAAGTTTTTGATTTAGTAGATAAACAAGAAGATAAAATAGTAGAAAAACGAGGGCCTGCAGTTAATGTTGCTTTTGATGCTAAAGGTAATGCCAGTAAAGCTGCACAAGGTTGGGCCAGATCGAACGGCATAGACGTTGACCAGGCTGAACGTTTAGTTACTGATAAAGGTGAGTGGTTGCTTCATCGCGCTACAGTCGCAGGTAAAGCTGTTATTGAACTTGTACCTGCTATGGTAACTATCGCCTTAAATAAACTGCCAATTGTAAAACCAATGCGTTGGGGTACTGAACGTACCCAGTTTATTCGTCCAGTGCACACGTTAACTATGCTTTTTGGTAGTGAAATAATTGCCGGAGAAGCGCTTGGTGTAAGTTCAAGTAATCAAGTGCAAGGTCATCGGTTTCATCATGAAGGTTTAGTGACAATTAATCACGCCAATGATTATCAAGCTGACTTATTGAAAGCCTATGTAGAAGTAGATTTCAATGAAAGACAAAACAAGATTGTTACTCAAATAAAACAAGTAGCGAATGACATTGATGCCGTTGCCTTGATTGATGAAGAGTTACTTAACGAAGTTACCGCATTGGTTGAATGGCCAGTTATCTTAGTGGGTACATTTGATGAAGACTTTTTAAATGTTCCTGCAGAGCCGTTAATATACTCGATGAAAGATCATCAGAAGTATTTCCCTGTGACAGATAAAGCAGGTCAATTGGTTAATAAATTCATTTTTGTTGCCAATATAGAATCTAAAGATCCTAATGCGGTAATTTTTGGTAATGAAAAAGTTATACGTCCGCGTCTAGCTGATGCTGAGTTTTTCTTTAAAATAGATAAAAAACAAAGCTTAGAAGCAAGGCTTGTTAGTCTTGAGTCAGTATTGTTCCAAAAGCAGTTGGGTACATTAAAAGCAAAATCTGAACGTATTGCTGCATTATCTCAGTTCATTGCTGAACAATTAAATGAAAATGCACAAGATGCTTATCGTGCAGGTTTACTTAGCAAAACTGATCTGATGTCAGAAATGGTACTGGAGTTTCCACAAGTGCAGGGCACTATGGGTAAGTACTATGCTTTACATGATGGTGAAAATGAAAATATCGCGCAAGCATTGGAAGATCAGTATCGCCCACGCTTTGCCGGTGATTCGTTACCTGAAGCAAATATTGGTTGCGCCGTTGCTATTAGTGACAAAATTGATAGCTTAGTAGGTATCTTTGGTATTAATCAAGCACCTAA
>JBKEHN010000032.1:0-22793 GCA_046710905.1 Colwellia sp. | reverse complement strand
AAGTGACCAATGAACTGAGTCACTTTATTATTGGCTTAGCTGGTGTTGTTAGTGTTATTTGTCAAGAAACTGAAGTATTGCGCCAACTAGTCTGACAGAGAGGGTACTTCATTGTCTTTACAGATGAATGACTCAGTTGACCTGGTCGAGAGCTCAGCAGGACAAATGGCTCAAATGGCAGGATTTATTGAGAATGTTGCTAATACTTCATCTAGTTTATTTTGCAGTGAGGAGCAAATAAGTGAGACAACCAGCTCTGTAATGGAAACATTAACAAATGGCGTTAACTCTTCTAATACTAGTCAGAAAACTATTGAAGCAATGGCTAGTAAAGTAGGTGACATGGCAAAATAACTTGAATTATTGCAAGAAGAAAACGCTGCTATCGCCTCGGTATTAGACGTGATTATGGGTATTGCCGATTAAACAAATTTATTGGCTTTCAATACGCCGATAGAACCGGCTCGTGCTGGAGATCAGGGACGAGGTTTTGTTGTTGTCGCAAAAGAAGTGCGTGTATTAGTAAACTGTACTCAACAATCAATGGTAGAAAAACAGTTTATGGTTGAAGGATTACAAGCTAAATCAACCAATGCAGTTAATAGTATTAGCTGGGGCCATAAAGTAACTCAAGACTCTTTGAGTTACTCTGCTGAGATTGTTAGTGCTTTAGATAAAATAGGTCAATCTTTTCAATGTTTTGATAACTTTACATCACAAATTGCCATTAGTACATTAGCGCAAAAAAATACAACGTCGTCTATCAATGATAGTATGATGGCTGTTGTATCATTGAGTAATAAAATTAATCACGGTTTAAACTCTGTCGCAGCCCATGCTGAGCAACAGCAACAAACGTCACAAGAAGTAGAGCAAACCATTAATAGAATTTGTGTTTAATTATTAATTAAAACTAAGTCTGAAATTAAAGGCAAGTTGATAGGATTATTTATTAAAGTACATAACTCTTATTTTTTATTCTCTTGATTACGTATTTTAGCTAGCTTTTGCAATTGCTTAGATTGCTGAAGTAAGCTGGTACGCACTAATACCTCTCTATCTTCTTCTCGAATAAAGTGAAAGGTGACTTTATGGATAAAAAGCTCATTAGTTGGCTCAACTGCTATAACTTCACCGTAGCAATATACAGCGCAATTATTTTCTAGCAAAAACACTTTCACTTCAAGAAATTGGCCGATATCACATGTTTTATTACTGATAAACTTAATGCCACCACCACCAAACTCTAATCCTTGGTATCTATGTTGTACTTCATCCTGTTGACTCAATATATAGCCAATAAGTAAATCAATTTTTTGTGATTGCTGATTAAGGAAATTAACTAATTGAGAGGCGCTATTACCTAAATTCTGTAATGATCTTAATGCAGATTGATCTATTGCACTCATATCGGTAGCGAGTTTAAATGGCATAGGAATACCCGCGATAAATTGCTCAAAACTGCTAGTCTCAGTTACAGCTATCGGTATGATATTTACAGAGAACTGATGCTCAATGGCAAAAAAATCATGGTATTGTGCTAACTTTTGTTCAAGAGAAATAGAGTTCATGTCGTTTATTTCCAGATAGAAGCTTATTAATTGATGCAATAGCACAGAACTGTAACGAAAAATATCCTAGTAGCTATTTACCTCAGACAATTTTAATGACTGTGTTATGCTACATAATATTCTAAATCAGTACCAGATAAAATAATAATACCTCAATGTTTCAACCTATTAGTATATTCATCGGACTACGTTATAGTCGTAGTAAAAGCCATACGGGCTTTGTTTCTTTTATTACTTTCTTCTCCACTGTGGGTATTTTATTAGGAGTAGCTGCACTTATTACAGTTGTTTCTGTAATGAATGGTTTTGAAGGCGAATTAAAAAAACGAATTTTAGGTATAGTCCCCCACGTTATTGTTAGTGATTTTACTGATAAGAAAATTAATAAAGAAAATAGTGGTCTGCAAAATTTGGGCTGGTTAGCCTTACGAGAAGCGTTATTAACCGAGCCTCATGTACTTCAAGTAACACCTTTTCTTGAAAGTGAAGCGTTAATCCAATCTGTTAAAGCGCTGCAAGGTGTTCTCGTTCAAGGCATAATGCCAAAGTATGAACAAAAAAATATCATCAATACTCATATGGTTGCTGGCAGTATAGAAATGCTCTCCAAACAAGCTTATTCCTTGGTCCTTGGGCAGTCTTTAGCAAATAAGCTACAGGTTAATCTTGGTGATGAAGTGCGGTTGGTGTTACCTAATAAAAGTATTTTTACACCCATGGGACGTATTCCGGTACAACGTGTTTTTACTATAGTGGGAATTTTTCATCTTGGTTCACAAGTTGATGATGCCATGGTTTATGTTGATAGCCGTTATGGCGCTAAACTGTTAAGAAGAACCGGTGATGGTATTGAGAAATTACGACTGTATTTAGATGATGCTTTTAATGCTAAAAGTGTTGTAAAAAGCCTTGAGAAAAAGCAACAGAATAAACAAGCATTACCACAAAATAAAATAGTTCATCTCGCTAGTTTTAGTACATGGGATGAAAGCCAAGGAGCGCTATTTTCTGCTGTGAAAATGGAAAAAAATATGATGTGGCTAATGTTAAGTTTAATAGTAGCGGTTGCTGCATTTAATATTGTCTCGGCCTTAGTTATGGTTGTTGTAGAAAAACAGGCTGAAATCGGCATATTACAAACACTCGGTTTAGCACGTATGGATGTTATTAAAATTTTTATAACTCAGGGCATGGTTAATGGCTTGTGGGGTGTAAGCTTAGGTAGCATTTTCGGTGTGATATTAGTACTAAAATTGAACGATATAATGTTGGTCATAGGTGTTAATTTATTTGGTTTTGGCATGCAAGAATTACCGGTAAAACTTGAGTTTTTAGATGTGCTTAGTATTATTTTTTCAGCACTAGTAATGAGCTTCCTTGCGACGCTTTATCCAGCATATAAAGCCTCTACTACTCAGCCAGCACAGGTATTACGAAATGAATAAGGCCATAAGTTAATGAGTAAAGTATTACAGTGTCGTCAACTTTCAAAATCATATAGACAAGGTGATATTGAAACTAAAGTATTAAATGAGCTAGAGCTGAGCGTCGATAAAGGTGAACTACTGGCTGTAGTAGGCAGCTCTGGCTGTGGAAAGAGTACCTTTTTACACCTTGCCGGAGCATTAGACACGCCAAGCTCAGGACATGTACTTATTAATAGTATTGATATTCACCAGTTATCGGACAAAGAAAGATCTAAATTTAGAAATAAGCATATTGGCTTTATTTATCAATTTCACCACTTGATGATGGAATTTAGTGCCCAAGAAAACGTAGCCATGCCTCTAATGATTCAAGGTGAAAAACCCAAGAAAGCTTTGTTAGCGGCAAAAGATATGCTTGAGCAAGTTGGCTTGTCTCATCGAATTGATTATCAACCTGCTCAATTATCAGGGGGTGAACGTCAACGCGTAGCGATTGCTCGTGCATTAGTGACTAAGCCATCTTTAGTTTTAGCTGATGAGCCGACTGGTAATTTAGATAGTGATACCGCAGAACAAATTTATCAATTGATTCGTAGCTTAAATAAATCTGCGAATACTAGCTTTGTTATTGTCACTCACGATTTGGTATTAGCTAATCGTATGGATAGACAAGTAAAGTTAGTACAAGGAAAATTATTACCACTTATCGATATAAGTGACCAAGAGTCCGCTATTAAAAATAGTAATAGTGAACAACATGTTAGTGAAAGTAATGTTTAAACCATTAAGTATCTTCTTAGGCTGGCGTTATGTTCGTAGCCGACATGGTAATGGTTTTTCAGCTTTTATTTCAGCCTCTTCTACTCTGGGTATTGCGCTAGGTGTAACCGTACTTATTGTTGTACTAAGCGCGATGAACGGCTTTGAACGTGAGTTATCTCAAAAGCTTCTTTCGATAGTACCTCACGTTGAGTTAGTCAGTGTTAATGAACCAATAAAAAATTGGCGACAAACTATTGAAAAAGTACAAACTGAGCCAGACGTTATTGCAGCAGCGCCTGTTATTACAGTGACCGGTATGCTGCAACATGGTTTAAAGCTAAAGGCGATAGAAGTTCGTGGTGTTGATGCACAACTTGAAATGCAAGTATCGAGCATTAATGATTATATCATTGCTGGTAAATGGCAGGGGTTAATGGCCAACGCGTTAAATAAAAATACTATTATTATTGGTAGTGGTGTGGCGAAAAAACTCTCCGTAGCGCTTGGTGATAAAATACAGCTATTGTTACCACCTCAAAAAGAGGGTAATGATGTTAATAAAATATTTTCAGCGCCGATAACCCGACAAGTCGAAGTCGTCGGTATTTTTAAGTTTGGAGGCACAATAGACGATACTTTAGCTTACATTCCACTATCTATAGCTAATGATGTTATGGGCTATAATGCTAATGAAACACAAAGTATACGGTTGAAAGTTACTGATGTTTTTTCTGCCCCTAAAATTGCAAGGCAAGTCGCTGATAATTTTGATCACTATGTCTATATCAATAATTGGATGCGTACTCAGGGACATTTATTTAATGATATTCAGTTGGTACGTATGGTGATGTTTATTGTTTTAGTGTTAGTCATTGCGGTCGCGAGTTTTAATATTGTTTCAACCTTAATTATGGCGGTTAATGAAAAACAAGGTGATATCGCTATTTTAAAAACCATGGGAGCAAGCTCAAAAACTATTATGTTCACTTTTATTGTTCAAGGTTTAGTTAATGGTGTTGTTGGTTGTCTATTAGGCGCTATTTTTGGTATTTACTTAGCGTTAAAGCTTACCAGTATTATCAGTGTTATAGAGCAGTTTATGGGTATTACATTTTTATCTGGCGATGTCTATTTTATTAATTATCTACCCAGTGTTTTACATGCGAGTGATGTTTATACCACTGTTATCACCGCACTAATCATGAGTTTATTGGCAACAATATACCCGGCATGGCGAGCAACTAAAATAGAACCTGCACAAGTATTAGGGCAACTATAATCCGCCATATTTTCCTTCCATTATCCACTTTACTAAAAAAAAGATAAAAAAAAGCCCGCAAACTAAGTGCGGGCCAACTTAAATATCAAGTTGATAGAAGGAAGATAAATTCCAAGGAAGATGTCAGAGAGAAAAGATAATCAATATCAATTCACAGTATTCTAGTTAATGATATCTCTTTGCCAGAAAGAGTAAAAATATCGTTGCGCTAACTTAAAAAACAAGGCTATCTTAATCGTCTTCATTTATTCTGACAACCTAAAAAAAATACAGTTTTTGCATTAGAAAAACTAATGTAAAGATGTAAGGATTTAGCCATTTAGATTTAATACGTAATTATTCATTAATTGATTATATAACAAGAAAATAAAGCGCTGTGGACTGAATTTTTATTCATTAAATAAATTTGATTCTTATTATTGATTAATAAATGTAATGTAACAAAACGGAGATTTATAACTGAGCAATCAGGAAAAGTCATTTTGCAATAGAGTTATGAAAGTCTATGCTCTATTTACGAAGGTTTAACAATGAGTTAAAATCTATGAGAGATATACCCGCTACCAATTAAGGAATAAATGGCACGGGTATAAAGTGATTTTGTTTATATTAGCTAAAGTTAGCTTGAGCAAAATCCCAGTTAGCTAATGCCCAAAAACCGTTAAGGTAATCAGGTCTTACATTACGATAATCTATGTAGTAAGCATGTTCCCATAAATCAACCGTAAGAAGTGGCGTAACACCTTCGTCAGTTAATGGCGTTGCTGCATTTGAAGTATTAACAATAGCTAGACTGCCATCAGTATTTTTTACTAACCAAGTCCAGCTAGAGCCAAAGTTATTGATAGCGCTATCAGTGAATTTAGCTTTAAATTCAGCAAAAGAACCAAAGTTACTAATGATTGCTGCTAATAAATCACCAGTTGGTTCACCACCAGCATTTGGCGCTAAGCTATTCCAATAAAAAGTATGATTCCATATTTGTGCCGCATTATTAAAAATACCTGCTGAAGACGTTTTAATAATCTCTTCTAAGTTTTTATTTTCAAATTCAGTACCGCCAATTAAACCATTAAGCTTTACAACATAAGTGTTGTGATGCTTGCCGTAATGGAATGATAATGTTTCTGCTGAAATGTGCGGCTCTAATGCATCTTGCTCGTAAGGTAATGTAGGTAATTCAATGGACATTATGCTCTCCTAATTGTAAATTTTAATCAAAAATTGGTGTTTTTTCATATAAACTTGAGTAAAATACTCAAGTATTATTTATATATTGGTATTGTGATGCTAATTATCAAGGCTATACATTTTAAAATCAATAGCTAAGCTGTTTTAGATAATAGTACTTATTCTATTATGTTGTATTGAAAAGAGTTGATAATTGATTTTTTATCTCCATATGTAAGATATATACGTACAAAAGAATAGAATAAGTATTAATTAATAGAGGGTACTATGGAAACAATTGAGCGCATTAAAGAACAAATTAGTGAAAATACAATCTTACTATATATGAAAGGGTCTCCTAAATTACCAAATTGTGGCTTTTCATCACAAGCTTCACAAGCATTAATCTCTTGTGAAGAGAAATTTGCTTATGTGGATATTTTACAAAATCCTGATATTCGTGCGGAATTACCTAAATATGCTGATTGGCCAACCTTTCCACAATTATGGGTTGACGGCGAACTAGTTGGCGGCTGTGATATTATTATGGAAATGTTTCAGCAGGGTGAATTACAAACCTTGGTTAAAGCAGCAGCGGCTAAGTATACTTCAGCAGAAGATAGTTCAGCAGAAGCATAATACAGATTACTTAACATATACCAGCGACAATCTTTGTCGGTAGGTAAATCAAACATAAATAAAATTGGAGTATAAAATGAGTGTATTAGTTGGTCGTCAAGCACCAGATTTCACAGCAGCAGCAGTACTTGGTAGTGGTGAAATTGTAGATAGCTTTACATTAAGCGAAGCCATTAGCGGCAAAAAAGCAGTAGTATTTTTCTATCCTTTAGATTTTACTTTTGTTTGTCCATCTGAGCTTTTAGCTTTTGATCACCGCATGGAAGAGTTTAAAAGCCGTGGCGTAGTAGTTATTGGTGTTTCTATCGATTCACAGTTTTCACATAACGCATGGCGTAACACGCCAGTAAATGAAGGTGGCATTGGTCCAGTACAATACACTTTAGTTGCTGATACTAAACATGAAATTTGTAAAGCATATGACGTTGAGCATCCTGAAGCTGGTGTTGCATTTCGTGGTTCTTTCTTAATTGATGAAGAAGGTAATGTACGTCATCAAGTAATTAATGACTTACCACTAGGTCGTGATGTAGATGAAATGTTACGTATGGTTGATGCACTACAATTCCATCAAGACCATGGTGAAGTTTGTCCAGCTGGTTGGAACAAAGGTGATAAAGGCATGACTGCTTCTCCTGAAGGTGTTGCTGCTTACCTTACTGACAATGCAGAACAGTTATAAGTTTGGTTAATTACAGGGTTAATTAGTTAGATTAGCATTGTAAAATTTAGACATAAAAAAACCGCGCAAGCGGTTTTTTTATGTCTAAATTTTAGTTTGTATTTAGCTAATCTACCTCTAACTCTGTCTCTTCATCTATTAGCGGCCAACCACCAAGTGCTTGCCACTTATTAACGATATGACAAAATAGTTCAGCTGTTTTTTCAGTATCATATAATGCGCTATGCGCTTCACTATTGTTAAAGTCTATTTTGGCAGCAATACAAGCTTTTGCTAAAACAGTTTGACCTAAAGCAAGACCTGCAAGCGTTGTGGTATCAAAACTGACAAAACTATGGAAAGGACTGCGTTTAATATTACAGCGCTGCGTAGCGGCATTTAAAAAACTTAAATCAAAAGCTGCATTATGAGCAACAATAATTGCGCGTTGACAACCTGCAGCTTTCATCTTTTTTCGAACCATTTTAAACAGCACTTTAAGTGCTTCGTCTTCATCAACCGCACCACGTAATGGGTTTGTTGGATCTATACCAGTAAATTCTAGCGCTTTTTGCTCTAGATTAGCACCTTCAAAAGGCTCGATATTAAACTGTATGGTTTCATCGATAGATAAATTACCGGTGTCTTCATCTAAATGTAATACAGAGGCCGCAAGCTCTAGTAGTGCATCGGTTTGAGAGTTAAAACCTGCTGTTTCTACGTCAATGACAACGGGAAAGTAACCGCGAAATCTTTGAGCAAATTTGCTTTTAACTTTGTCAGTATTAAGTTGTTTTTTTTGCTGGGTGTCTATAGCGCTTGATTCAGGCATTGGTTACTAAGTAATAGAAATTTAAATAATATTGATTATTATCGCAGAAAGTTTATTTAAAAACGACAGTGAAGATCGCTTATAAGTCATAAAGTTTATTTATTTACCCAGTAAAGCGATTTTTTACCGATAAAATGCTAAAGTAATATAACTTTAGGGCGATACCCTATAAATCCCATATAGGATAAAGTAAATTGTCCTATTACTGCTATTGATATTGATATTGTGCAAAATTATGAAATATATAATTACATCAATGAGTACATGTTTTCTTGTAATAACTAGTTTAATGACTAGTTTTCTTATTGGTGATGTAAAAGCAGGTATACGTCAATATAGCGCAGATATCCATACGTCTAAATGGCAGCTATCGGATGATTCTCGTCTACAATGCACCTTATCTCATCAGATCCCTCGCTATGGTGAAGCACGATTTTCAGCAAAAGCCAGTCGTCAGCTTAATATGCAATTTGAGTTAGATATGATGCTATTGCCCGATAATTACTCTTTAGCTGAAGTTCGTAGTGTTGCACCTAACTGGCAGCCAGGTATAGGTTCGCGCACTTTAGCTAAGATGAAATTACATAAACAATTTAATCCGAGCCTCCCAAAAAAAGTAGCTTGGACTATGTTAACTGAACTAGAGCAAGGTATGAGTCCAACCTTTTATTATAATGACTGGTATAGCGAACAAGATAAAATATCAGTTGGCTTATCGACGGCTCGTTTTAAAAAAGCTTATAGAGACTTTGTTGGCTGTGTCGCTAATTTACTGAACTACAGTTTTGATGATATCTCTTACACAGTACTTAACTATCAATCAAGTAGCGATAAATTTACTAAGGCATCACAACGACGTATAGAAATGATACGTCAATATTTAAGTCTAGACCCAGAGTTAGAATTGGTATTAATTGATGCTTACTCTGATAGTTATGGTGGGCGTTGGTCAAACTTGAAGTTATCGGAACGACGTGCAGCTAAAATAAGAAATTACTTTGTCGAAAATGGTATTGAAGTTAGCCGTATAGAAGCAAAGGGTTATGGTGAAAAACGTCATATCTCCTCTAATAAGACTACGCTCGGTCGAGGAAAAAACCGTCGCGTTGTTATTCAAATGCAAAAACCCTAATTTTACAGCACTTTCATACCCGTGCTGTAAATAATACTTGCTATAAACGTAATAAAGTCTGCAAAAAAAATAAAGTAAAGTATTGAACAGGCCTGTCGATTCGCAGTAATCTACAGGCCTGTTTTGTCTGTGCTTTATTTGAGTGCGACTATTTAATTTTAAGGTATAAAATGTAATGAAATATTTTTTAAAACTTTGCTTATTACTCAGTACTTTTGCTGTGTTTATAGCGCCAGTTACATGGGCACATGATGCTACTATTAAGCAAAACGACGCTCATAAACAAGTTAATGTATCTACATTAACCGATGCATATACTTATGCTAATTATGACCAAGTTAAAGCTACTCATGTATATCTTGATCTTAATGTCGATTTTGATAAAAAATCATTATCTGGTTTTGCAGAGCTATCACTAACTTGGTTGAGCGATAGTAAAACACCATTAATTTTGGATACACGTGACCTTGTTATTCACCGTATCATGGCAAAAAATAGCCAAGGCCAGTGGCTAAAAGTAAACTATGATTTAGCTAAGCGCGATGATGTTTTAGGTAGTAAGCTAACTATCAATACACAATTTAACGCTAAAAAAGTCCGTGTTTATTATCACTCAACAGAAAAAGCTTCCGGCTTACAGTGGTTATCAGCTGAGCAAACTGCCGGTAAAGAAAAACCTTTTCTATTTAGTCAAAACCAAGCGATTCATGCGCGTTCTTGGATACCTATTCAAGATACACCCAGTGTTCGCGTAACTTATACTGCCCGTATTACTACCGATAAAGACTTATTAGCGGTAATGAGTGCTAATAATGAACCAGGTACAGAGCGTGATGGCGATTATTTCTTTTCAATGCCACAAGCTATTCCTCCTTATTTAATTGCTATTGGTGTTGGTGACCTTCAGTTTAAAGCCATGAGTCATCAAACAGGTATTTATGCTGAGGCTTATATTTTAGATGCAGCCGTTGCTGAATTTGATGATACCCAGGCGATGATTGATAAAGCAGAAGAGATGTATGGTAAATATCGTTGGGGTCGTTACGACTTATTGATGTTACCACCAAGCTTTCCTTTTGGCGGCATGGAAAATCCTCGTCTATCATTTATCACACCAACTGTTGTTGCAGGTGATAAAAGTTTAGTTAACTTAATTGCTCATGAACTTGCTCATTCTTGGTCAGGCAACTTAGTCACTAATGAAAGCTGGCGCGATCTATGGTTAAACGAAGGTTTTACCAGTTACGTTGAAAACCGTATTATGGAAGCTGTTTTTGGTACTGAACGAGCGGTGATGGAGCAAGCGCTTGGCGCACAAGACTTAAATGCAGAATTACTTGAACTTGATAGCGGTGATACTAAACTTTATATCGATTTAAAAGGCCGTGATCCTGATGATGCATTCTCAGGTGTACCTTATGTTAAAGGTCAATTATTTTTAATGTACCTAGAAGAGAAGTTTGGTCGCAAACGTTTTGATGCCTTTGTTTTAGAATATTTTGATAGCCATGCTTTTGAAAGTCTAGGTACCGCTAACTTTGTTAAATACTTAAAAGTTAATTTAACTGATAAGTACCCAAATATTGTCAGCAATAACCAAATAAACGAGTGGATTTTTAATACTGGTTTACCAAGCTATGCACCACAGCCTACTTCAAATGCCTTCACGGTTATTGATAAGCAAATAAATCAGTTAGTTGCTAATGAGTTGACGTTAACACAACTAACAACAACGCAATGGACATTACATGAATGGCTACATTTTATTAATAACTTACCGTTAGATACTAGTCTAGAGCGAATGACTAGTTTAGATAAAGAATTTAATTTAACAAATAGCACCAATGCAGAGATTACTCATGCGTGGTACTTATTATCAGTTCGTGTCGGTTATAAAGATGTTTATCCAGCGATGGCTACTTATCTTAAAAGTATTGGTCGTCGCAAGTTAATCGTACCTTTGTATAAAGAGCTTGCCAAAACAGCAGAGAACAAGACATGGGCTCTTAATGTATATAAACAAGCTCGCCCTGGTTACCATGGTTTAGCTCAAGGTACAGTAGATGGTGTTTTGAAGTAATAAAGTCATATTACTGATAATAAAAAAGGGCTCAATGTGGAAACATTGAGCCCTTTTTTATTTAACGCTATTATTACACCGAGGAAGTATAATGATATTATTAATATTTAATTGAGAGTATTAATCATTACTTTCAATAATAATATCTACTTGGTACTTTTTATTCTGTTGTGAAATAACCACGCGCATTTTCTCTTTACCCTCTTGGTATTTTAGCGTCAACCGGTCACGTTTACGCTGTTGTGAATTGGCTGCACCAAAGGCTTGTTGATAAAAACTAATAACTTGAGCTTCAGTTGATTGGGTGAAGTAATTAATCACAGCGGGCAGTGCGTCGCTAAATTCGGCAAAAACTTGGGCATCTTCTAATACAGGAATATCAATAACACCATTATTTATTACTGCGCTGACTACCTCAGGCTCCTCAACGACTGGCTCTTCAATCATTGGTTCTAAGACAACAGGTGCTGGTTGTTCTGCTATATCTTGTGTTGCAGAACAAGCACTAACGCCAACAGCTACCATGCTAACTAATGTAAAATCCTTAATAACTTGTTTTACTTTCATTTAAGCCACTTCTGTTTAAGTTTCTTTATATGATTTAAATATATACGATTTTTAGCACTAACGCGATAACTGGACAGTAAATAGCATTAAAAAGGTTATAAAGCTCTAACCTTAAATATTGCTTGACTATTTATACTTTATCTTGGTAATAATCGACCCATAAAGCAGTAGCGCCACAAATAGCTACAGGCATAACAATAAGGTTAATAATGGGGATCATAGAAAATACTGCGACTGTAATACCAAAGCTATAACTGAGACCTTTATTCTTTTTAAGTACGTCTTTCATCTTAGCGAAAGGAATTTTATTATTGTCAAAAGGATAATCTTTATATTGTATCGCCATCATCCAAGCAATGAATAAAAACCAGATTATTTGACCAAAAATAGGTAAAATACACAGCATAATAAAAAATCCTATCGCACGGGGTAAGTAATAGCTAAGCTTCTGCCATTCTCTACTTAATGTTCTAGGAATATCTTTAGCTATGTCGAGCATATCACCCGGTGGTACTTTTTGACCTAACAATATAGCCTCTATTTTTTCAGATAATAATCCATTGAAAGGCGCAGCAAGCCAATTAGCCACGGTACTAAAAACAAAAGAAAATATGACTAGCACAGTAAGTACCGCTAAAGGCCACAGTACAATACTTAACCAATTAAGCCAGCTGGGTAGCCACGTTATAATACTTCCCATATAGCTATTTAGTTCTAAATAGACAAAATAAAAGGCAAAACTAAATAATAATACATTGATTGTTAAGGGGATAAATACAAAGCGGCGTATACCTTTTTGTCTTATCAGACTAAAGCCCTTAATAAAATAGCTTGCGCCACTGTGTTCAATAGACATATTTTTAGTTTGTTTAGGAGATTGTGGCATGGCCTTAAAGTATTCCTAAGTAACTGATATTATTAACGAGAGTATAGAAGATTTTTTCAAAATTTTAAACATTAAGTTGTTACAAATCTTTCTGATTTCTGATAAAGTTATCGAATAATATACAGCGGTAAATATCGCATAAAAAATAGTTCAAGAGAGTAAATAGGCTCGAAATGGAAGATAACTTTAGAAACGTCTTAATTATACTTAGTGCCATTGTCATTTCCGCAATATTCATTCATGGTTTATGGACAATAAGAAAACAAAAAAATCCCTACAAGTTAAAAACATCGAAAGATAAAATCGATCCGATAATACGAGACTTTGATCGCAAAGGCTTTGATCAAGATGGTGTTGGACAAGTAAAAATTAAACTTAGTAGACAAAGTGACAAGCTAAACCTCGTAGATGAGGCCATTGCTAAGCATGTTGTTACTACAGGTGTTCAGTTACCCGATGATTTATCTAAAAGTCAAATATTAATAAAAAAGGATGTTTTAGGCGATCTGGCCGGGCAATCTACAGAAGGACAAGTTAAAAAAATTGATAATAGCTCAGTTCAGGTATTAGATAGCAGTATTGAAGATGATTGGTTCAAAGACGATTATCAAGATAACGCTCAAAAAAGTTTTCAAGAAGATAATAGTAGCCAATTTACTAAAGATGAATCAGATGATGAGTTAACACCATTTACTCGGTCTTCTAACAATAGTGGTGCTAAAAAGTCTGTAGAACCAAAAATACAGGTTCATATTGAGCCCTTATATGAACAGCCTGTTACACAAGCGAAGCCTACTCGAGAGCCAACTAATTACGCTAAAAAAACACCATCAAAAGCCGTGTTAAAACGTGATAAAATAGAAATTAATTTTGATAACCAGAAAAGTATATCAGCTACAGCCACTGATAGACGTAAAACAAAATTAGAATCACAAGTTATTATTTTATCGGTAGTAATGCCAGCTAATCAACAAATGTTTGGTGCGGCATTATTACCTAGTTTACTGACTCTTGGTTTAAAGTATGGTGAAATGAATATATTTCACCGTCATCAAGATAGTGCTGGTAACGGTAAAGTGACCTTTAGTTTAGCGAATATCATGAACCCAGGGTCGTTCGATTTAGATAGTATGGAAAATTTGGCCACGCGAGGTGTTAGTTTATTTATGACCTTATCTAATACGGGGGATTCTTTGGCTGTTTTCGAACAAATGCTTAATGCGGCTAAGCAGTTAGCGCAAGAGTTTAATGCACAAGTTATGGATGATAAACGCAATGTTATGACCAAACAAACAGAGCAGCACTACTTAGGTAAGATGCGAGAGTTTGATCGTAAAAGCCGAATTGCTCTGATGGAATAACATTTATATTCATACTACGGTTCTATTCTTTATTATGTAAAACGGGCGGCTGCCCGTTTTTATTATCTGAAAACCACCTAAATATTACGTATTACTAACCCTTAGTGAATTATTTTATGTTAAATCCTCAAGAAAAAGCTAGCCAGTTACAGCAGCAGATTAATCAATACAATCATGAGTATTATGTACTAGACCAACCTACCGTACCTGATGTTGAGTATGATCGATTAATGAAGGCATTGATCGTTCTAGAAACGATTAATCCAGAGCTTAAGACGATTGACTCCCCTAGCCAGAAAGTTGGTGGACAAGCATTAAAATCATTTAGCCAAGTTACTCATCAGCTACCAATGCTTTCTCTTGATAATGTTTTTTCCTTAGGGGACTTTCATGCGTTTGTTAAACGTATAAAAGATAGACTCAATAGTAATCAAGTATTAGCTTTTTGTGCTGAGCCTAAATTAGATGGTTTAGCCGTAAGTTTGCGCTATGATCAAGGTCAGTTAGTCCAGGCGGCTACCCGCGGTGATGGTAGTGTTGGTGAAAATATCACCACTAATGTTCGTACTATTAAATCTATTCCGCTTAAATTGATGGGAACACCAGGTAAAGATTTTCCAAACATCGTTGAAGTACGCGGTGAAGTGTTTATGCCTAAGACTAGTTTCAATGCATTAAATGAATTGGCTAAAAAACGAGGTGAAAAGGGCTTTGCTAATCCACGTAATGCAGCGGCGGGAAGTCTACGACAACTTGACTCAAAAATTACCGCTAAACGTAATTTGGCATTTTATGCATATAGCTTAGGTTTTGTTGGTGATTTTTCTGTTGAAAGTGGAAAAAGTATCGACCTAACGAATGACTTTTTTGCGAATTCACATCATAAAAGACTTTGTCAGCTTAAAACTCTGGGTTTACCTATGTGTCCAGAGGTACGTTTACTAGAAAGTGAACAAGCATGTGATAAATTTTATCAAGATATCTTACAAAAACGTAGCGCTTTAAGTTATGAAATAGACGGTACTGTATTAAAGGTTGATGAAATATCCTTACAAAAACGTTTAGGTTTTGTTGCTCGCGCTCCTCGTTGGGCAATTGCTTATAAATTTCCGGCAGAAGAAGAGTTAACGACTGTTGAAGACGTAGAATTTCAAGTGGGACGAACCGGCGCGATTACCCCCGTTGCTCGCTTAAAGCCTATATTTGTCGGTGGTGTGACTGTCTCTAATGCCACCTTACATAACCAAGACGAAATCACTCGTTTAGGGCTGAAGGTCAATGATACTGTTATTATTCGTCGTGCTGGTGATGTTATTCCGCAAGTTGTTAGTGTAGTTCTTGATAAACGACCAGATAATGCCGTCGATGTTATCTTCCCTACCAGTTGTCCTGTGTGTGATTCTGCAGTAGCTAAACCTGAGGGAGAAGCCGTTTTGAGATGTACCGCTGGTTTATTTTGTGCGGCGCAACGAAAAGAAGCGATTAAACACTTTGCGTCGAGAAAAGCTCATGATGTTGATGGCTTAGGTGACAAACTTGTTGAACAATTGGTTGATGAAAAGCTGATTAATACACCCGCTGATTTGTTTAAACTTACTGAAATTCAAGTGAGTACTATAGACCGTATGGGGAAAAAATCAGCGACTAACTTAATCAACGGACTTGAGAAGGCTAAAAGTACTACATTAGCTAAATTTATTTATGGTTTGGGCATACGTGAGGTAGGTGAAGCAACCGCTGCTAATCTAGCAAATCATTTTTATACGCTAGCGGCAATTGAAAGTGCCTCTCTTGAAGCCTTACAAGAGGTTTCCGATGTCGGCGAAGTTGTTGCCAAAAATCTAATTAATTTCTTCAAAGAAGAGTATAACTTAGCGGTAGTTATAGGCTTAAGTGAAGTAATGAATTGGCCAACTATTCAAATAAAGTCAGCAGATGAGTTGCCACTGGCAGAGCAGATTTTTGTTTTGACAGGTACGCTAACCCAAATGGGAAGAACTGAGGCTAAAACAGCATTACAATCTTTGGGAGCTAAAGTATCAGGCAGTGTCTCGAAGAATACTCACTTTGTTGTCGCAGGAGACAAAGCGGGCTCTAAACTGGTTAAAGCCCAGAACTTAAGTATACCAGTGCTTAGTGAAGATGGTTTGGTAGCATTGCTTGCGGAACATGGCATTACTATTTAGTTAATAGTTAACTTTTCATAGTAAATAAATAAGAAAAAGGACGCTTAATCGCGTCCTTTTTTATGTGATCTAAGAAGTAGCCGTAAACCTAAATAGAAAAGAGTTATTTAGTTTTACGGGTTAATCGCCAAAATGCGAATCCCGCTACAAAAAACAGTATCATCGGATAATAGGCGTGGCTTGCTACTGACAGTGGTGATATATGTAAAGTTGCACCTAACAGCAATGCCTGAGCACCGTAAGGTAATAGTCCTTGGTTAATACAGGCAAAAATATCGAGTAAACTGGCTGACTCCGCAGGGGACAAGCCGCTATCAGTAGCAATATTTTTAGCCGTATCACCGGTGACAATAATCGATACTGTATTATTTGCAGTAAAGAAGTTACAGATAAAAGCAAGTCCTGCAATGCCTAATCCCGCCGCACGTTTCTTGTTATTAGGTATTATTTTTCTGGCAAGTGTTTCTATCATCCGCGTTAAAGCTGATAAACCGCCTTGTTGACGTACTAATTCACTTAAACCGCCAATAAAGAGAGACAATATAAAAATGTCTTGCATACTAGAAAATCCGGCTGTGATATCTGTTAACCATGCTGATAACTGATAACCATTAGTCAGCATGCCAATGGCTGCAGCTAAAACAATGCCCAATGTTAAAACAACAAAAACATTCACGCCCATTAAGGCCAGTACAAGAATTACCACATAGGGTATTAAGCCCATCACCGCAGCTTCGCTACTCAACTCATGATTTACTTCACCACCTAATACGGCGAATATCACCAAACAAATAAGTGCAGCTGGCACGGCAAATTTAAAGTTAACCTTAAATTTATCTTTCATGTGCGCGCCTTGGCTGCGTGTAGAGGCGATAGTGGTATCAGAAATAATAGACAGGTTATCACCAAATATTGCTCCTGAAACCAAGCAGCCAGCAACAACTGCGGCATCTAAGTTTGCCGTCTCAACAAAGCCTAATGCAACTGGAGCAATTGCTGCAATTGTGCCCATTGAGGTTCCCATCGCGGTAGATAAGAACGCAGCTACTAGAAATAAACCGGGTAGTAATAAGTAGTCAGGGAATATGGCTAAGCCAAGCTGTACGCTTGCATCAACACTACCAGTAGCTTTTGCTACCACGGCAAAAGCCCCAGCAAGTAAATAAATGATACACATGGTAGTAATATTATTATGTCCAGCGCCACTGACAAATTGTGCTACTTGCTGTTCTATCGTACTTTTAGATAAGAACTTACCTAAAACCATAGAAGCAATAATAGCTGGAATAATAGCAATACTTGCAGGCAGTTGATAAAAGGCAAAATCAACACCTTGTAGCGTTAAAATAATACCAGTACCAAGAAATAGACCTAGAAAAATGGCAAAAGGAAATAGAGCAAATAAGTTTTCTTGTGGGGCTTCTTTATCAGTCATAACAGCACTATATAAATAATATTATTGTAGTATTATAAAAGTAAAATTCTAACTGTCAACTTAGATGTTTAGATGGCTATATGGTTTTGGCTATTTAGATATCATTCCAACAGTAGAAGTGCTTCAATCAAACTATAAGACAGTGACGAATTACAGTACTTTAGGCAATGGACTGTTCACTTAAAAATTCATGATATTAATAATTTATCATACGTGTTTTTTAGTAAGATTCGTTAGTCTTTTTTTATGAATAAAAAATAAAAAGATCAATAATATCGTTACCGATCTGTTAAATGACTCAACGAGTCATAATTTTCGCAAGCTTTGGCATTTATTAATCAATAACTTGTGTTTGCTCATCAGCCCAAGCAACCGCTTGGCTGTAATGTTCGACCACTTTATCTTTATCAAGTTTTAACTTTTCCATAACTAACGTGGTTTTATCCCAATCAGCCTGCTCAATAAACTCAACAAGTTTTATCAATGCTGCCATAACTCCTTTTTTAGTGAGTAGCGGATCTTTTATATCCTTTGAAAGTGGTAGTTTATCTAATACTGTCGCCATTTCTTCATCTAATATTGCATCAATCATCGATAATAGGCCAGTCAAAAAGGCGATAGAAATATCAAGTTGTGAACGAATATCCTGTGCAGCTAACTCACAAAACTTTGCTCTTGTCATCGCTAAATTGATTAATTCAGAGGGTTTATCAGGATTTGCGGTTACCGCAAACATTAGTCCAATAAAGCGTTTCAATTCACCAGAGCCTAAAATAACTAAGGCTTGTTTAATAGTCGATATTTCGCTGCGACGCTTGAAAATTGATGAATTTGCATAACGTAACAGCTTATAAGATAAAGAAACATCACGTTGAAAAACATTAGTGATACTATTTAAATCAAGCTCAGTTTTAGACGTTTCATAAAGTAATTCTGCCATTGCTATTTGTGAAGGAGATAAGCTCTTAGTTTTGATCATTTCAGGTTTAGCGAAGAAGTAGCCTTGGAAGTAATCAAAACCGAGTTGCAGCATTTGATTATATTCTTCATACGTTTCAACTTTTTCAGCTAACATTTTTATATGTGGATAGTCTTTAACTGCGATAAGCACTTCTTTAATTTCATCAAGTCTACTTTGACGGATATCAATTTTAATTATTTTAATATAAGGGTAGAAATGGACCCATACACTTTGATGCTTGTAATCATCTAAGGCTAGGGTATAACCTTTTTTATATAAATCTTTACAAAGAGCTAAAAGTTTTTTACCTGGCTTTATCGTTTCAAGAATTTCTACCACGACTTCGTCAGGCGTAAGCATTTCAGGATAACCTTGGCTCAACGTTTGAAGGGTAAAGTTGATAAAAGCTGGCTTGCTACCAGTAAACTCACCAATACCCATAGTAAATTGGCTTGCTTCAATCATTTTACTGGTGGCTTCATCACCATCTATATTAGGAAATACATTATTTATGCCGTCACGAAAAAGCAATTCATAAGCAAAAAGTTTTTTACTCTTGTCTAAAATAGGTTGTCTTGCAGCGTAAAAATTCATAAAAGTTATTAACTAGCTCAGGAACTATAGGGGGGTAATTACTGTTAAATATATGGTAAAGCCATGTATTTTGCATTAGTTTTTTGAATTTCCTTGTGTTTATATCTTTAAACGGGCTTTATCAACCATCTTATTTACTTTCCATTAACACATATATTATTTCGAAACAGATAATGACTTACCTTACTAAGGTTTCATTGTTTGGCTAATTTTGATAGTTTAGCGACTTCAACCATTCACTCGCTCACAATAAGTAGGTAATTACTTTGGCTATTGGTACTTTAATTTCTTTAACTCTTTACTTCATCGTCATGTTATTAATTGGCTTATACGCCTATAAAAAATCTACCAGCGATGTTGCTGGCTATATGTTAGGCGGTCGTAGCTTATCGCCGAGTGTTGCAGCACTATCTGCTGGTGCTTCTGACATGAGTGGTTGGATGTTGATGGGATTACCTGGCGCTATGTATATCAGTGGACTGAGTAGTCTTTGGATCGCTATTGGTTTAGTCATCGGCGCATTTCTTAATTACTTAGTGGTTGCACCACGCCTTAGAACCTATACCGAAATAGCCAATGATTCAATTACCTTGCCTGACTTTTTTGAAAATAGATTTAATGATAAATCACGCTTATTAAGAATCGTATCATCGGTAGTTATCGTAGTATTTTTTACCCTTTACACATCAAGTGGTGTTGTTGCCGGTGGTAAGTTGTTTGAAAGTTCTTTTGGCCTAAACTATGAAGTTGGCTTATATGTGACTGCCAGTGTTGTTGTTGCCTATACCTTATTTGGCGGATTTTTAGCGGTAAGTTTAACTGACTTTGTGCAAGGCTGTATTATGTTTATTGCCTTAATCTTAGTGCCTGTTGTTGCGATAAGTGAAGTAGGTGGTTTAGCTGAGATGCAAAGTACTATCGAAACGATAAACCTAGATTTACTTGATATTTTTAGTGGCGTCAGCGCAATTGGTATCATTTCTGCGATGGCTTGGGGGCTAGGTTACTTTGGTCAACCACATATAATTGTTCGCTTCATGGCGATTAGAAGTGTCAAAGAAATGCCAATAGCACGCCGTATAGGTATGAGCTGGATGATTGTTGCTATTATAGGTGCTATGGCAACCGGTTTAGCCGGTATCGCTTATGTCGCTAAAACAGGGATGAAGTTCGATGATGCAGAGACTATTTTTATTGTATTATCTCAATTATTGTTTAGTCCTTTAATTGCAGGATTTTTACTCGCTGCCATTCTAGCGGCAATAATGAGTACTATATCGTCTCAATTGCTCGTTACTTCTAGCTCGCTTACTGGTGATTTTTATCAAGCGTTCCTACATCGCGATGCTAGTGAAAAGCAATTAGTATTCGTAGGGAGAATTTCAGTTTTTGTGGTGGCATTGGTTGCTATTTACTTAGCTTATGATCGTGATAGCAGTATCTTAAGTTTAGTGAGTAATGCTTGGGCAGGATTCGGTGCTGCTTTTGGTCCTGTTATTATTGGTTGTTTGTATTGGAAAGATATGACACGTAATGGTGCATTAGCCGGTATGTTAAGTGGCGCGATCACGGTACTCATCTGGATTTATGCACCTATTACTATTGGTGGGCAGGCGCTTAGTGCTGTTATGTATGAAATAGTACCAGGGTTTATTGTTTGTTCATTGGCTATATATATCGTCAGTAAACTTTCTCCTAAAGTTGAAGAGAGTATCTGTATTAAGTTTGATGAAATGTTAGAGGTTCATAAATAAGCAATTTATGATGTAATAAATAGTTCGTTCAAAAACTCGTTTCCTTAAAAGATAACGAGTTTTTTGTTTTAGGACTTTATTTGAATGTGATACTTGTCGTTATTCACTGCTAATTATTAAGCTATTTGGGTAATTTCAAGTTGTCCGCATTAGAGCTTTTATGCTAGGATCGCGATAATTTGAAACCTTTAATTAATTAGGTTTACTTTAAAAATATTAATCATTAAAAAGACAATTTAGTCTGGAGTTTATATACCGATGAGTTTTGATACTATTGAACAACGTGTTAGCTATGGCGTAGGTCGTCAATTAGGTGACCAACTTCGCAACAATCCTTTTAAAGAGTTTGATATCACTGCAGTACAAGCTGGTATTGCTGATGCGCTTGCTGATGCAACTAGTCAAGTTTCAGATGAAGATTTAAACGCTGCTTTTTCTGTAGTTTCTAAGAAATTACAAGAGCAAGAACAAGCTGCAGCTAAAGAAGCATCAGCTGAAGGCGAAAAATTCTTAGCTGATAATGCTAAGCGTGATGAAGTTCACGTAACTGAGTCTGGTTTACAGTACGAAGTAATTACTACTGGTGAAGGCGAAAAGCCAGCAGCTGAAAGTACTGTAAGTGTTCATTACCACGGTACATTTGCTAACGGTGATGTATTTGATAGTTCAGTTGAACGTGGCCAACCGGCTGAATTCCCAGTTAACGGTGTTATCGCTGGTTGGACTGAAGCATTACAACTTATGACTGAAGGTTCAAAATGGAAATTAACTATTCCTTATGATCTAGCTTATGGTGAACGTGGTTCTCAAGGTGCTATTCCTCCTTATGCTACGTTAGTCTTTGATGTTGAATTATTAAGCATCAAGTAAATAGCGTATTCTTATGAAAGCCCTCAGTTGAGGGCTTTTTTTTAAGCCTTACTTTACATAAGCGTAAATAATCATTATGAATAAAATAGCGTTACAACAGCTTTTTAAAGATTATCAAAATGCATTTTTACATTATGATATTGATAGGGTAAGCGTTTGTTATCACTTACCATGCACACTAAATACACCTGATAAGATAGTTTTACTTTCAAAGCAAGCTGATTGCGAAGAAGAATTTGGTACTATTTTCAGTCAACTCAAAGAAGCAAACACCAGTAATATTATTGCGAAGAAGGCCTCTTTTGAGCAGGTCAGTAAACAGCTATATTTAGTGTGTATAGATTGGGATTTTATCGATGGACAGGGGCAAGTCTTTGCTGACTTTACTGCTATTTACCATGTGTTAGACAATGAGGAAACATTCAAAATAGTTACTGTTATTTCTCATGAACTAGATAACTCATTACTATTAGCCGAGCCTCTGAGTTGGTAACACTTAGACACTGTGAATAAGTGTTAGTTTTACATCATTAGCTTTATGCAGTATTAAATATTTAAACAACATTTATCGGCGGTTGTCGCTCTTATCAAAAGAACAGTAGAGAACATTATGAAAGTAAAAGTAG